>JACQXD010000233.1 GCA_016208875.1 Nitrospirota bacterium | reverse complement strand
TATATTGTGAGCCGAAGGACTGCTGCCACTGTTTACTGTATTCATTCCAATCCTTTGCATAACGGTTCTCGCCGGTCTTCATCTCCTGTTTGGACTCTAAATCGCCCGGTTCTTTTATTATACCGTCCCGCTCGTTTCTCATATTATTCAGCTCATTCCTTAAAATGTTTCGCTCATCTCTTAAATTATCCCGCTCATTAAAAACCTTTCGAAAATACGGCAAATTTTTTATTACTTTTTTTATAAGCCTTACAATTGTCTTCATTTTGAGTTCCTCTGATAATCCCTATTTTTTACCTAACAACTTTCTCACAGGCCAGGTTAATGCCCGCCCCAAAAGATAGGATCGGGAATTTAGCAGTATATTAATGTGCTGCGTTTTCTCCTGTACTTTTCTCTCCGTTTCCGTCAGCCTTTCGGTTGTCCACGATAATTTTTCCTCTGTTTTTGACAATGCCTGTTCTGTCTCCATTAATTTTTTGCTGATATCTTCTACCTCTTTCCATGCCTCCTGCGAATTTAACCACCATTCTTTTGTCTTTTCGCCGGCCTCATTTAATTTCAATACCGTTTCGACAAGCCTTTGATTTGTCTCTTCCCACTTCCTCCATGCCTCCTGCGAATTCTGCCACCATTCTTTTGTCTTTTCATATTCATCGTTCAGTTTTAATTCCGTTTCGATAAGTCGTTGATTTGTCTCCTCCCACTTCCTCCATGCCTCCTGCGAATCCTGCCATACCCTCTGCGAATCCTTCCACGAATCTATATACGTTTGAAAACTATCGATACATACCTTCCTGAAAGGATTTACGAGATCTTCGGTCATCGGTTTAAATAATTCATTCGACCCTTCTCTATCCTTCATCCCAAACAGCAATAACGTCAACATCATCCTATCTGTTTTATATGTATTAAGAGAATTGAAAAATTTTACCATATCACTATATTTATCATTATATTTAATATTTCTTCCTTTAAATACTTCTCCCATATCATATTGCGAAAAGAAATGTGTAAACATAAGACCCACTTCGAAACTAACTACAGCCTCATTTTCTCTGATGGTGTTCGAATCATGGATCCTATATTTTAAGAGAGGGGTTCCAATAAAATACGCATTATAATGGTAACACAGCCTCAAAAAAAAATCATAATCATGGACATACCTAAAATTTGAAAAGTAGCCGATTTTATCAAATATACCCTTCCTGCAAAATAGATTTGAACTTGTCATTAGAAAATTGCCGGCGAGAAGATCTAAAAAAATGCTGTTTTCACCTTTAAAGGAAGACGCCGGATTATGGTTTTTCCAGTTGTCTTCCGCTCCCCTTGTAAATCCCGATGAATTTCCTTCCGGGTCAATAATTTCCATATCGCTGAATACCGCAAAGACAGACCTGTCGGTCTCGAGAATCTTCAAACACTCCTCCAGCCTGTTTTTATAATAAATGTCATCGGAGTTTAGAATACTTATATATTCACCACGAGCTATCCGGATTCCCCTATTGATTGCGTTATGTGCTCCCTGATTTTCTTGATAAATATATTTGATCCTGTCATCTTTTATACCCTTAACAATAGCTTCGGAATTATCCTGAGAGCCGTCATTGATAACGATTAATTCAAGATCTGAAAATGTTTGATCTAAAGCGGAATAAACTGCCTCTCTTATATATTTTTCGTGGTTATAGAGGGGAATTATAACGCTGATTTTGGGATTATATTTAAAATCCATGGTTCGCTTATCCTAAATATCCTCTCGCTTTTTAAATCTCTTATGTTTGCACTTACCGACTAAGGATTTTACCTTTTAATCCATAATAAAATTGCAATACATTCCAGCCCCTCGATTTATATATATTGTTCAGATTTGTCTCTTTTTCTTTTAGCATGGATTCTATATTTTGTATCCGTACATCCTTATCCCTTATGGCAGCCTCGAGGTTTCTTACCTGTGACTCAATATTGATTATATGGCGATCGAGATCATTTATATACTTATCCTTATCCTTCAAAGCTATTTCAATATCCTTTGCGTGAGCCTCTATATTTTTTGCCCACGGTTCGAGATTATTTATATGTGACTCAAGATTTTTTATATGATCGTCTTTCCATCTTGCAGCAGCCTCGAGGTTTCCTATATGGTCATCCTTCCATTTTGCAGCAGCCTCGAGGTTTCCTATATGGACATCTTTATTATTTATGACTTCCTCAATGTCTCTTATACGCAATTTTCTTTCGGTGCTTATTGCGCTGCTTTTTCCCTGAAGAGAGAAAAACCGACGCAGAAAATTGCCTGTGTCCTCGCGCTGCATCATTTTAAAGAGCGACGCAGCCCGAGAGGTCCGATCACTTCCGACGTAAATAAGTCCAAGACCATAGCCGTGTTCAAAGCAGAAAGATGGGTAGAGTTCGCGCAGTTCGTTCCACAAGAGGTAAACCCCGAATCCCCTTTCCAGAACATGCGTATCATGGAACATTATGATCCCGGATCCGTTAAGCTTCGAACGCCAATTCTCATAGTCATGTTTTACCGCTCCGTACGTATGCAACCCGTCAATGTGCAAGAAGTCAATAGAGCCCGACTCGAACTGAGAGGCAGCCGCGTTAAAGTCTTTCCTTATATAACGTCCACAACCCTTGTAGTCGGTATTCAATATGTACAAGAACTGATCAAAAACCTTCTCTCCGTATTCCCCTGTATGCTCATCGCCTTCCCATGTGTCAATAGCAATACATTCGACACTATTATCCATATCCTTCGACGCCTGACACGCCGCAAAAAAACAGCCGCCAAAATGCGTTCCCAGCTCTACAAAACGACAGGGTCTCAAATACTTCAGCAGGCAGAACAGAAAGGGGATATGTTCAGACCACGCCGAGGGGACAAATCGCTCGATGCCCTGAAAAGCCGGAGTGATAAATTCAGACAGAAAATCCTTATCAGCAACCTCTATAACCTTTCCCCCGTATCCGTCCGGAATCGCATTGATCTTTACTTCGCTATAGGATAGGGAGTCCCAATTGTTTCGCTTTCTATAATTAACTACCATGTTACGGATCTGAGGCTCATGGATACGGTCTTCCAACTCGCCGATCAACTCGATGTACGTTTTCGTGCGGACCGGCTTAATGTCATGCCGCTCAATTTTGACCGGAAGAGATTTGATCTCCCACCCTCTATCAATTAGATCGTAAATAGATAGCCGATTCAACTCCTTGTAACCATTTTGTCCATAATGGCATGATATATCGCGCAGATGATCTTCGTTGATCCCTCCGGAGTTGACTACCATCTTCAACATCTGATACCAGTGATATCCCTGCATATCTCTGGATCGCGACTTGTCAATAGACTCATAAGCTATGCATCCCTGAACGCATTTCAATATGAGATGATCCATACTGCGAATTGGTACATGGAGCATATCCCCAACCGGAACATATTCCACCTCGATGTTTAAAGTATGGTTACCCTGCTTAAATCTTATGTTGTCTTTCTGCAGCATCCCTGCATGAATGCCGCACTTTGAATGGTGTGCGACTTCCGGGGAAAACAAAAACGGGGATTGCACATTAAATTCACGGTCCCGCCCCACGTTATACGGAATTACAGTCCTCCATGGAAAAGATATCGCCCTGTTTTCGTCTACGTAGGAAACGACGTCCGAGAAACGCTTCTGACCGGAGATCTCGATAAACTCGTCGGCATCCATCGGCATTATCCATGCGTTAGGAAATGCACATGATGCGATAGCGGCAAGCTCATTCGTAATTTCTTCCTGATAATACCCTGGATGATCAAAGCGATAGATAAAAACCTTCTCCGGAAAATGAGAGGCTGCTTCGACCAAAAATTCGAATGTTCCATCAGTGGACATGTGATCCACCAAAAGAAGACTATCGAAGGTGGCCATGATATGCGATATCCAGTCGCCGATAATATCGGACTCGTTTCGTACTATACCGATAGCTACAGACCTGACTTTATCATCAGGAATGGCAAGAAGATCACAATTCTTCGATACCGTTTGAAGCTTCACGCTATACGACATGTATAATGCCTCCCTCCTAAATTTCAAAAAAACGGATATCAAATTTATATAAGCGTTGCATATGATACAACTCATCCATCGGGGAAATAGAGGCGTCACGCAACATGGTATAGAACTTTCCCGAGAATTGGTCAATTTCTTTCGTATGCCTGACTGAAACGGCGTCAATCACTGCCGGTTTCGTGCCGAGCTTCTTGCGGACAGTCTCACCGAAGGCAAGATCAATTCCATACCCGCTGATGGACTGGTGGAAAAGATGCATACCATGCATAATCGCCTGTCTGGAAAACATAAACGACATAATCTCCACTGCATTAACATACCTCAGGTCGCTGCCGTTCTTTTGTTTAAAGATCGGCCACGCGCAATAGGAATCATTCGTTAGTGAGGGCTGGGCAAGATCAAGCCTATGTTCGACCATTATGTGAAATAGTCTTTCGATGTCGTTCATGGTAGTCAGTATATCGTTGTCCAGCAACATCCAATAATCATATGCCTCCACAAGATCGGGATTGTCGCTGATCAGACGGGCAAAGCTGCTGAACTTAGTTCCATTGAACGAGCCGGCCCTCCGATAAACCATATCGGCCTGGATGCTGTCTACATAAGTGTTGTCGTAGCAATACGCAATCATATCCCATGAGCGATCTCCGGAAGTCAACCATTGCTCATGGATGGAACCGGAGCCGCAAGGCATAAACACTGCGGCACGTGCATTGCCCTTACGGGAATCGTGCACAAGCTTCATGCGGGTACCGTCAAACAAGTCGCCCTGAATCGCAATGAGGCTGTCGGCGGCTATAATGTTAGTAGGTAACATAACCGGGGTTATCTTCCCTTGCATAGCTGAGGTTGTTCACTATCTCACCCTCGGCAAATGAAGGATTTTGCCCTTTAATACATAATAGGCATGCAATACCTTCCATCCTCTCGATCCATATATGTTGTTCAGAGTTGTCTCTTTTTCTTTTAGCATGGATTCTATATTTTGTATATGTATATCTTTATCCCTTATAGCAGCATCGCAGTTTCTTACATGTGACTCGATATTAATTATATGTTGATCAAGATTATTTCTATGTATCTCAAGATTATTTATATGATTTTCCTTATTTTTCAAAGCAATTTCAAGATTCTTTGCGTGGGTCTCTACATTTTTTGCCCATGGTTCAAGATTACTTATATGGGCTTCAAGATGATTTATGTATTTTCCCTTATCCTTCAAAGCAATTTCAAGATTCTTTGCGTGGGTCTCTACATTTTTTGCCCAGGGTTCAAGATTATTTATATGTGTCTCAAGATTATTTATGTGATTATCCTTATCCTTCAAAGCAATCTCAAGATTCTCTGCGCGAGTCTCTACATTTTTTACCCAAGATCCAAGATTACTTATATGTGTCTCAAGATTACTTATATGTGTCTCAAGATTATTTATGCGGACATCTCTGTCCCTCATGGTATTTTCCAGATTTCCTATATAAATATCCTTTTCACTTAAAGCCCCGTGCATAGTCTTATGCTGATACTGCAATAAAATTTCAGGGGAATCGGATACAAGGCGCTCTATCAAATCCCTTGCCTCCTTAACCGAATGCGGCGCAATATACCCAGATCTGCCTATCGGATACGCATTCCGGGGCTCTGACGGCAACTCAACCATTCTTGGGACTTTCAGACCCTCGGCAATAGCATAAGCAAGACTTGGATTACCGATAAATAATCGGGCACTCCCGATAATCTTTGCCATTTCAAGAAAATCGCCACAGGTAATAAAGTCGGCGGTAACCCCGGAAAGGCAGTGAAACTCATCCGGCACCCCTATAACAATTATAGCCTTCAACCCGGCCAATACCTCCAACCAGAACTCCTTTGACAATGACCTGTATCTCGGTGTAAGGGCAACAACGATATAATCGTTATCAGGCTTATCGGTCTCCACATGCAGCCACTTCTCATAAAGATTAATATGCAAATTGAATGCCTTTGCATGGCTTATTGCGAGGTGATGTTTAAAGACGTCCTGCAATCTAAACTTATCAAGGATAAAGCTGCCACCCTCTATGGGTTCGCTCAGATATTCTAAGGGAAGATTACTCGAAACAATACTAACCCTCTTTATATAGGGTTGTGCCAGTAGAAGCGGGGAGAGTGCCTTTGCCATTTCTAAGTCTATATTTCTTCCCTTAAAGTAAGTGTCTCTACAAAGGTTAATGATAAAATGTTCGGCACCTAACTCTTTAACAGCGGGGAGGGAATATATTATATCACCGCTATTACCACTGTGGATACACGTCTTAGAAATAGCATCCTTTTCCGTCTTATCGTCACTATCCCACAGTGTCCTGAAATTAATACTAATATGCATGGTTTATATTTTTACACATGTACCCGATTTCAGGCAAGTACCCCACCGTGTCCCGGAATCCACCATCAAACTAAAACATTCCATACGGTTTTACCCTATCGTCATTGACAGATAAAACATCTTCGAATATTATATCCTTTTTGGGGTAAGAAAGTGCTGAATTTATTCCGAATGGAGAGAGTTGATAATATGATCCGTATCTTTATAACATGGCTCATTAATACGATTTCAATCATGCTTGCCGTTAAGTTCGTCCCGGGCATTTACTTCTCTGGCAAATGGTGGGGTATACTGCTGACCGGAATAATTTTCGGGCTTGCGAATACGTTTATACGTCCTTTGGTAAAATTTTTTACGCTGCCTCTGCTGATTTTTTCTCTCGGTCTTTTCACATTTGTGATAAATGCAATGATGCTCGGCGTTACCTCATGGATCTCGGAGCATTTGAATCTGGGCTTCCACGTCGAAGGATTTAAGGCAGCCTTTATCGGAGCATTGCTTATAAGTTTTGTGAGCATGGTTCTTTCCTGTCTGCTCGACGTATCGGAAAAAAGACAGAATCCGCAAACTTGATACATTATATGATAAAGTAAAGTCAGTAAACGGTCTTTTATGGTAGAGAAACAACCTGCAATGAAAGGTATCATTAAATCACTCGGCCTTGTATTTGGAGATATCGGCACGAGCCCCATATATACGATAACGGTTGTATTCCTGCTCCTTAAACCTACACCCAACAATATACTCGGAGTGCTGTCTTTAATAGTCTGGACAATGGTAGTCCTCGTCACGGTTCAGTATGCGTGGATTGCCATGAACCTCAGCCGAAGGGGTGAAGGCGGCACTATTGTGCTCAAGGAGATACTGTCCTCACTTCTCGGTTCTAAACGGAAGACTGCGTTCGTATCTTTATTGTCCGTCATAGGGGTCTCACTTCTGATCGGTGACGGCGTAATCACGCCGGCCATCAGTATTTTGAGTGCCGTAGAGGGTGCGGTCTTGATTCCCGGACTTGAGAATATGTCACGGGCAACCATTATTTCCATCTCTGCCTTAATCGCAATAATATTGTTTTCTTTTCAGAGCAAGGGCACTGAAAAGATTGCCGGAGCGTTTGGACCGATTACCGGATTATGGTTTTTATCCCTTGTGGCTGTCGGCATTGTTTCTATCTCCGATGCTCCGGAGGTTCTTAATGCGTTAAACCCTTACTGGGGGATTAATTTTTTTATCGAGAATAAAATTGCAGGCTTTATCGCACTCGGAGAAATAATACTCTGTGCAACCGGTGGGGAGGCACTCTATGCCGATATGGGGCATCTGGGTGCAGGGCCTATCAGGCAGGCATGGATCGGGGTCTTTACATGCCTTGTCATTAATTACATGGGACAGGGAGCCTACCTGCTAAAAAATCCCCATGCAAAAAATATTCTGTTCGAGATGGTTTTCTTTTACTCCAGTTCCCTCTATATCCCGTTTTTGCTTCTGAGCATCTCGGCCACAATAATTGCTTCTCAGGCCATGATAAGCGGTATGTTCTCGATAGTCTATCAAGGTATCACCACAAGGGTCATGCCGATGTTTAAAGTGGATTATACCTCGATAGAGAGGCGATCTCAGATATATTTGGCTTCAGTTAACTGGTTCCTGCTGTTGTCGGTACTTTTCATCATGATGGAATTTAAAGAATCCAGCAAACTTGCCGCAGCCTACGGTCTTGCCGTTACGGGTACAATGACACTCACCGGAATAATGATGACATGGATATTCTACCTCAGAAAAAAACCGATGCTGTCTTTCATCTCACTTCTTGTAACCTTCGTAGATATGAGCTATCTTGGCGCCAACTTTTATAAAATCCCGCACGGAGGCTACTGGTCGCTGATAATCGCTTCTATTCCATTCGCGATGATAATCCTCTACACAAAAGGACAGAAGATACTATACAGAATGATGGTGTTTATGCCCGTGGAAGAATTCCTGCATAAATTCACCAGGGTATACGAGACGATGGAAAAAATTAAAGGCACAGCCTTGTTCCTTATAAGAGACGTGCAGGAGATACCATTTTATATCACGCAGACAATGTTTTACCACGGTATCCTGTACGAGGACAATATCTTTTTGTCCATAATCAAAAGGGACGATCCCTTCGGTATTACCGGTTTCTTTAAAGAGGACCTCGCAAAAGGTCTCAGGGTATTCGAGATACAGATGGGATACATGGAAGTCGTGGATATGGAGGAGATACTGAGAGAGGCGGGAATAGAGGAAAGGTCTGTCTTCTACGGTGTAGAGGAGATTACTACAAACAATCCGATATGGAAGGCATTCTACTTCATAAAGAGAAATACCTCAACATTCATCCGATTCTACCAGTTCCCACTCAAAAAACTCCACGGCGTGTTGACAAAGGTGGAGTTGTAGGAATTAATGTAAACGTATTAAGCAAAGTTACATCACCCCCACCCTAACCCTCCCCCCTTGAGGGGGAGGGGAGGGAGAGGGGTATCAGGAATTAATGCGTTAATATTAGTCTACTTAATTCCATGATTTAAATCATAAAATAGAAGACGGAAACATGTTACCTTTATAAAAAAGGAGGTCGAAGATGCGTGACAAATGCGGTGGGGCCGCGAATCTTAGGACGCCTACACTTAAGATAAAGAGATGTCCTGAGTGCGGCCGTGAGATAGAGGTCTTTTCAACCGATATGGAAATCAAATGCGGTAAGTGCGGGTTTGTCATTTACAATGAAATAGAGTCGTGTATTCAATGGTGCAAATATGCAAGGGAATGCGTCGGGGATGAACTCTACAAAAAATTAAAGAAAACTTAAAGCCGATTTTTATCTTCCCTGTATTCTTTTGCCCTTTTTATCAGCCCCTCTGCCCATTCAGGGGTTCCGAGGGCATGGATATGGGTATAAGTCGCAAGGACATTTTTATAACACAGTCCATCCATCCCACCGATTACCCCCTCGCCCCGTTTCATCTTAAAGGAAAAATAGATACCCCTTTTACTAAATAACGCAGCCGATTCAGGGTTAAGGACACGGGAATAAAGTGAGTGGTGTAGAAGTGGTGTAGAGTGGTGTAGAGGGGTGTAGGAGGGGTGTAGGGTCAGGCTTGCAATTATGCATTTAGTCTTTCCCTCACTATCTTCAATATCTTTCTTTCAGCATGCATTTCGCCGATACTTGCCAGCCGTGATAGAACCGAGATATCTCGTTTCAATATCCGTTGCAACTCCATCATATTATATCCTATCTCCCTTGCCATGAACACAAAGATTCCGCGAGCCGTCCGAAGCCGTTCACTCCGCTTTCGAGAAATCATCTCCAATAAGCCAATTCCAGTTTCCTTTTCTATCGCAGAAACCAACTCTTTGATCGGTATTTTCTTTCCCCTCCTTTCCATCCGGTCCACACGCTTCTCGACTTCTTCAATGAACTGTTCATTGCCTACAATCTGTTGCTCATATGTAGCGTAAGGCAAGAAACTCTTGTCAGGTTCAGTATCATTCATGAATTCCGCATATTTCCGCCTCGCAATCAGCGGCCTCTCGGAGAAAAGTCGGAGCACTTTGTCGGTATTGACAACACCCTTCGTTCCTTCCAAATAATCCATATGGCTGCTCCATTCATATACGCCTGCATCCCCAACCATCCCGGCTCTTACCGGATTATTATGAATATAACGAATGAGACTTAAAAGATAGCTGTCTTTGTCGCAGAGATAGGATTTATATCGCCCTTGAAAAAGGTGGCCAACCTTCCCATATCTCTTGTTGAAATACTGTGTGTAGGTAAAATTGATCCTCTGCATGATGCGAGATATCGGGTCATGGGGTGTCTCGATCAGAAGATGAACGTGATTTGTCATAAGCACATAGGCATATAGAATAAAGCCACACTCGCTTTTGTATCTTTGCAGTCGTTCAAGATAGCTACGGCGGTCGTCTTCGTCAAGGAATATATCCTGTCTCTGATTACCTCGGACGATGATGTGATAAAAAGCTCCTTCAAATTGAATACGCGGCTTCCGTGCCATAACTATTATCAATATATCATTCTATTTGCATAATTGCAAGCCTGACCCCATTTTTCCCATTACTATATCTATCCCATCGTACAAATATATAGTGTCAGTGTCAGTGTCAGTGTCAGTGTCAGTGTCAGTGTCAGTGTCAGCAACAGACTTCTCAATTCTCCGTCCTACCGCATCATATTTGAAAGAAGCTGTCAGCGTTGAGCAGTCAGAATTGAATCCGTTTATTGCAACAAGTCTATTGCGTGCATCCCACATGTAATTTGTAGTACCACAGGAATTGGTAATCGTCTCCATATTCCCATTCGCATCATAGGAGATATTCTTATCGTTAAAAGAAAGCATCTGATTAGTAGAGTTGTAGGTGATGTTAGAGACAGGCGATGGTAACTTTACAGAAACATTCTGTCTATCCATGGTCATTCGATTACCATTTGCATCATAGCTGTATGTCAGCTTTTCAAGAATCGAATTCAAAGGATTCAGATGGTCAATGTTCAATAATCGGCTTGCATTGTCATAATTGTAATTTGTTGTAACGCCATTCGGCAAGGATAGACTTGTTCT
>JACQXD010000231.1 GCA_016208875.1 Nitrospirota bacterium | reverse complement strand
GGCCGCCTTTCGTGCAATGAAAAGCCCTTTATCGGAGAGACCTATTTTTCACCAAGTGCAGAGACGTGTTGAAACTCATATCTTTCTCTGTGTGTTGGCGTATCATCTTTTGGTTGCAATAGAAAAGACCTTCCTCGATAAAGGAGTTCATACTTCATGGTGGACGATAAGGCAGGCATTAAAGACACATCAGGTTTGTACCGTAAAACTCCCTGCCAATAACGGCAAGATACTTTGCATCCGCAAGTCCTCTACACCGGAACCCGTACATAGGGATATATACAAACTTCTCAATATCTCGGAAGAAGTCATGCTACCCCAAAAGTATTGGATCTCTAAGAATGATGATTAAAGTGACTAAAAAATCTGTAACCCCTTGTTTTTATTGAAACTCGGTCTCAAAAGTGCGGAAGTCGGGCTAAGGGCCATGACGACCTGCCCGATGCACTTGAAATGGGCGTATCGGAATCAATCGTTAATAAAAAACCCGCGCCCTCTGTGCATACACTTGGCGTTCATAGAGACACAAAGACGATATTCAGGGAATACGGCAGGATCACAATCCCTGATGGGGTGAGGGTATAAAATCAAAAATCAAACTTCAGTAACCACCCAATCACGAGTGGACAAGCAAATTCCCCTCTTTGGAAAAGAGGGGTTAGGGGAGATTTTATTGAATGATTTCTGCATTATTTAAAAATCCCCCTACATCCCCCTTTGCTAAAGGGGGAATAATCCACCCTTCACTGAAGGGTTACAAATTTCAAAATTAAGGAGATATAGATAATGCCTGAAGATAAGAAAGATAAAGCAATACTTGCAGCCGAGGTAATCAGCCCGATTGCTGCAAGGCTCGGTGCATTCCTTGAGTTCATGCCTAACCCTGACGAGCTATTGCAGACAACCGGCAAGACGCTGGCAATCTATGAAGAGATGAAGATGGATCCACGCATATCTTCGCTGCTCGACATCAGAAAGTCAGAGGTGCTTAATTATCCCTACTACATTGCACCCGGTGACAACACACCGTTTGCACAGGAGATAGCAGCCTTTGCAGGTAATATACTCAAACAACTTGATCTCTCTCAGGAACTCAAAGAACTGCTCTCTGCATATGAATCCGGTTATGCCCTCTCAGAGGTCATATGGTTTGATCCTGCGACTAAAAATGGGAAGTGGATTCCACAGGCTCTTAGGAACAGAAAGCCGGAGCGTTTTATGTTCAAGCCTGACGGCACACCTGTGCTAATCAACCAGAGTGAGAAAAAGGTTCTCTCCGAAGACTACAAATATATCGTCCATCGTCATAATGCAGGTGCCGAGAATCCTTATGGCACATCGGTACTGAAGGCAGCTTACTGGCCATGGATATTCAAGAAGGCAGGATGGCGATTCTGGCTTACTGCAGCAGAAAAGTTCGGTGTACCTACGGTAATCGCAATATTTGAGACAGATGACGAAGATAAGGCAAGGGAAAGGGCAAAAATGCTCGCCGAGGCATTGGCCGGCATACAGAGCGATGCTGCTGTTGCACTGGCAAATGTAAAGCAGGTAGACACACTTGAGGTCAAGGGAGATCTCGGAGCATTCAAAACCTTAATAGATGCATGCGATACGCAGATATCCTATGCGATTGCGGGTCAGTCATTGGCAAGCGGAGAGGCTCAATACGGCACAAGGGCTCAGGCCGAGGTACATGAGAGAAGAGGACAGAGCCTTACTGCGGGTGACGCAAAGCAACTGGCATATACGCTCAACAAGACACTGATAGCCTGGATCGTAGAACTGAATTACGGTGCTGATGCTCCAAAGTCTATTCTTGAATTCGACACTAATGACTATGCATCGTGGGAGATGATGGTAGATGCTCTCGACAGGGGAATTCCCGTATCGGCAAATGCCCTATACATAAAATACAACATCCCGAAACCGGCAGACGATAAGGACGTCTTTATAATCAGTCCTGAATTCAGGAAGACAGGTGCAGACAACACCCCCCTTCAATCCCCCCTTAATAAGGGGGGAAATAGGGAGGTGGAACTGGCAGATGCGGATAAAAAAAAACTCCTGATGAGGCCATACCTGAATATCTACGCCAGGAAGTCATAAAGGCAGAAGAACTTGACGGTATAGCCAACCGTTTCATGAGCGACATTGGCGACATCTTTGACGCCTTTATCACGGGGACAGTCCCGAATCTACGACGCCTGCCGGCGTCCGTAATTCTGGGACAGTCCCCTTTACAGAATAACACCTTACAAGTTCCGGCATCGAGGGAACTGGCAGAGTGCATGAACAATGCCTTCATGATGTCTTTTCTCCTGGGTATGGATCATGCAGCAGGTGATATTGATCTTGCTGATGACCTTAATCTTGAATATCTCCCTGAGCCTATATCCTTTGATGAGGCTACAAGCTTTCTTAAAGACCGTATTCCCCTCTCAAAGAAATCATATTATGCACTTGAACCTAAACTTAGATTCCGTGCATTCAGCGCGGCAAGGCTCGCTCAATACGATGCGATTGAGGCTATTAGACAGCAGATTATCAAATCGCAGGATCAGGGGAAAACGCTTGCTCAATTCTGGAGCGAAAGCAGTCAGAATGAGATTCTTAAAAAGGCAGGTTTTCATAAATCAGACCCATGGTACTGGGAGACTGTATTTCGCACCAACATACAGACAGATTACAATGCCGGCAGACTAATGCAGTTCAGGGAGAACCCGCCGGCGTATTACGAGTTTGTCGGAATACTCGATAGCAGACAGTCCACCATATGTCGGCAACGCTCAGGAGTGAAAAGACCTGCTAAAGATTCATGGTGGACGTCCAACTGGCCGCCGCTTCATTTTGCATGTCGCTCTACCGTACGGGGCATAGATGCAGCAGAGGCAAAGGTGCTTCCCGTCACAATCACACCAGTGTCGAAAATGGAGGGCTTTGTTGATCCACAGAAAGGCTTTGGAGGAGATCCTCTTGAGACAGGCTCTTTTTATAAACTCACACCTGAGATGAAGAAAAGGGCAAGGCAATACGGCATCGAGGGTGAAATAGCAGAAGCGGCAAAAAGGATGGGCGTGAAATGAAATAGATTTATTCAAAAATCCCCCTCAGTCCCCCTTTGCTAAAGGGGGATATACGAAGAAAGATTCTGGACAAGCCAGATGATCCCCTCTTTGGAAAAGAGGGGTTATGGGAGATTTAATGATTTTATCAGATTTTACAATGCCGTATTTGTTTTTCTGAAAAAATAGGCCATATAGGATTTATATGACCTATTAAAAAAAGGAGGTAGTAGTATATGCCGAAGGTTATACGCCATGAACTTGCAAAGGCCGGTGTTTTCGGTGAGTCGGGAACCGTGGTCACAGCCGATGATCTGAAAGAGGTATTCGAGACGTTTCAGGGCAAGGCTCCCATTACGCCGGGGCATACGCTTGCAGATTGGATGCCTGCGATGGGCTTTGTAACCGAAGTCAGCTACGATCCGAAAACCACCGTGTTTATCGGTGAGAAAATTGAACTCTCGGATATACTCGCCGATACAATTGACGAAAAACTTTTCGGGAATTGGTCGATAGGGATTAGGCGTAGAAAGAGTGACGGGAAAAAATATCTTCATCACCTCGCAGTCCTCGGTGCAGTTCCACCCCAGATCAAAGACCTGAAAATACTCGATATGCCCTTTATCAACATGGCAGACGATGCAGATACAGAGGAGAGGTGGACGTTCAAACTCTCCGACGCTAATAACTCAAAGTGGGGAGTGATGGGCGACATTCTCAGGAGACTGCGTGATGCCTTTGTTGCAGACAAGGGAGTGGAAGAGGCAGACAAGATCATCAATACATGGGAAATAGAGACGATTAAAAGCGTAGAGGAATCTCAAACAGATGACGTCTACGCTGCCGATCATAAATCAAATAAGGAGGAAAAGGAAATGTCCGACAAAGACAAGGATAAGGGAAAAGAGAATATTGAACTGGCAGATGCCGTTCAAAAAAACAAAAAACTCGAAGATGCACTTCGCAGTTCAAAGAAGGATGCATTGAGAGCTGCGATTAGCGGAAAGGTTCCGGCTGCAAAGACGGAGCTCGTTATGCAGCTTGCAGACGCTCTGCCTGTCGAGGATGCAATTGAACTCAGTGACGATAAGGGCGGCAAAAGAAAGGTCTCTGCCGTTGACATCCTCACCGAGATATTCAGGGCACTCCCGCTGCCGGTCAATCCAGGTGAGACGGACATGGGAGATGCTGCCGGTCAGGGAGAAAATGACGTAAACGGCTCAAAAGTTCTGAAGAATGTATAGGTCATATATGACCTATAAGACCTATTAAAAAGGAGGGTAAAGATGGATTTTAAACTTGGGACACAGAGTTTCACGGAAAAGCAGATTGTGGATGCCACACATCCTGCGGTAATGCAGGCCATGAAGGTAAAGGCCGATCAAGGCGACCTTGCATTAGGTCTGCTAATTGCCAAGAATGGCAATGGCGATGTCGTGCCTTATGATCCTGCCGGATTACCACCCCTGAATGTCGTTGTCGGTGTGCTTACCATCAAGGTGGATACGACAAAAGAGACTGTGGGCGTCGTACTTAGGCACGGCACGGTGGTAAAGGACAGTCTGCTTACAGGAGCAAGTGCATCCTCAGCAGACGATATCGTAAAACTCGAAGCAATCGGTATTTTTGCAATATAACGAATAGGTCGTATAGGACATATAAGACCTATATAAAAAGGAGGAAATAAACAATGCTTGAAATTGATCTGAGGAAATATTTCACGCCGAAGGCCATTGCCCAGATGCTGTCAAACCTGCCGGTCATCAAGACGCCGGTGATGGACAGGATATACCCTGAGGCGAAGAGAAAGCAGCACCAGTTACCTGTACTGGGCATAAATGAAATAACACAGGTAATAAAGAACGTCCCTGTTGTAAGACGCGGGACGCCTGCGATTCCAATAACAGGGGACTCTCAACAGATAAGCTACATCGAGCCTCAGCCTGTGGAGGTGTCGTCATTCCTGAGTGCAACCGAGATGAATAATTTGAAGTTGCTCTCGGATAAGAGCATCGAGCAGTTTATGCAGGACAAGATTGACACCTTAAGGTCAACCGTAAGAAAGACAGTGGAGGCGTTGTCGGCACAGAGCCTTACAGGTGCGATCTCATACTCGATGAAGACGTCCGGAGGCTTTGATACTTATGCCGTGACATTCGGCAGCACGCTTGAATTTGTACTCTCAAAGCTCTGGAGTGCAGCAGACAAGACGGTCGGCGAGATACTCAAAGACCTCATCGAGATGGCAAGGCTGCTGAATGAAAAAGGCTACAGCGAAATAGCATACCTTGCCGGAAGCGATGCATACATTGCCCTCGCAAACAAGGTGCTGGGTCTGCCCTCGGGCAGCAACATCAAGGCAGAGGTTAACGAGAAGGCGATAACGATTGCAGGGTTCTCTGTCGAGATATTCAATGGGGTATACATAAATCCAACGGACGGTTCTACGCAGAATGCAGTGCCGCCGAAGAAACTCTGTGCAATCGGACTCGATGCACCCTTTGCCCTCTACTACTGTGCAATAGACGACATCGAGGCGGGTCTTGTTGCCCTGCCGTTCTTTGCATCGCCCGAGAAAAAGAAGAATCCATCGGGCATCGAGATCGTGGGCAAATCAAAGCCGCTGCCGGTCCCTGTTCCAAACGGAATATGCTGGGCGGAAGTAACGGCGTAGGATGCCCTATTTTGAGCTTAAGGGAAAAACAGGGGGTGAGGTAGCACCCTCCCCCTGTGACCTACTTTATAAACCTTTATAAAGGTGTTTAAAGCGATTTTAGATGACGGTTGCAGAACTAAAACAGGAACTTAAGGCTTATAACTACGAAACCCTCACCGGAGGGGATGATTCTGTTGCCGAAAGATGCCTTCAAAAGGCGGAACTCTGGGTAAGGGCAAAGGTCAGAAAGTGCGGGGTCGAACCCGACCTGAATGATGAGATCGTAAAAGAGGCACTTAAGAAGCGCTTTTTATATGAATTGTATTCGTATGCAGAAAATGAGGACATAGCAAAGGACAAAAAACATGATGCCATAGATATTTTGAGGTCTTACTATGGCAACTGTGTTGATAAGGATAGTGCAACAGGGCAGCAGGGCGGCAGTGCGACAGTTAAAGGAGACCCGGTTGTGCATGTAAAGCCGGGAAGCGATGGGTGGAAGGGATTTAAATGATACACGATTCACGATACACGATAAATTCCCATGGTATTTTGAAACCCCTCTTAGGAAAAGAGGGGCGAGGGGAGATTTTAAGAAAAAATTACTATCATAAAATCCCCCTACATCCCCCTTTGCTAAAGGGGGAATACTGGTCCCCTCTAAAAAGAGGGGTAGGGGTGTGTTTATTAGATGCTTAGCTTAAAGATTGACATGAGAGCCTTAACAAAGATCATGGAGATACCTAAAAAGATCATAAATGCTCACGGTCTTATGAATGACATCGGGCAGTACATGGTCTCATCCACACAGAGGAAAATCAATTCAGGCATCGAGCCTATAAACGCCCCGCTGACAAGGGCATGGAAAAAGGGCGGCGGGTTGACACTAAGAGATACCAACAAGCTCGCATCTTCAATTGCACACAAGGCAGACTCACAGCAGGTCATTATCGGCACGAATGCCGTTCAAGGAAGGATTCAACAACTGGGAGGAACTGTTAAACCAAAGAGTGCAAAGAAGCTTTACATCCCTGCGGGATGGAAAACAAGGCAGGTGATGAGGAAGTTCGGAATGACGCCGGGTAAGTGCATCGAGGGCATGAAGAATGCCGGTTATAGCATATGGAGGTCAAAGACCGGGAAGGCATTGATGGCAGCCCTCAAAGGGGCGAAAGGTAAAAAAGGAGAGGCATTCGTCTTATTCGTACTAAAGGATTCTATCGAGATACCGGCAAGAAGGTATCTCGATATAGATACGGCAGACAAAGAAATCATTACAGAGAAAACAAGGAACTGGATTTTAAAGGAGGCATAAATGAAGACGTACCTTGAGGTTAACGTATGACGGAACTTCAACATCCGGGCGATGTAACAGAGTGGAGCTACAGAGGGATATTAGATATCTTTAAGGAGCATATTGAAAAATCCATAGGCATTAAGGCACTCATCGAGCCGCAGCCTGTGAAGCTTCAAGAGCCGAATATCCGCATCATGGCTCCAACAGGATGGGATTTTGGATTTAAGGATTTCACGACAAATGAGACGGCAAGGCTCTACACGGTTCAGCTCGATATGCTTGTGACACTCACGGCATACGGCGACGGGCCGGATGTATATCTCGATAAATGTATTCAGGCGTCATTTAATCTCAATAAATATTTTATGACCTCTTTTCCAATCCCTGTTGCAGGGGGAAAGATGTCGGTGCAGGGCAGACGTAAGCCGGGAGGACAGCACTTCAAAAATGAGGATGCCGGGAATCCGGGCGAGAAGCCGTATTTATATGAGGAGAATTTTGAAGTAAGTATATTTTTTCCGTATGCGGAATTGATATAGGTCGAATAGGTCATATATGACCTATATTTTTAAAGGAGGATTTTATGGCAAAGAAAAGGTGGAATGAAGAAACGACGGAGGAGATGGGGAAGACAGAGGATATTGTTTCTCCGTCCGAGACGGATCAACGTAGGGGCGGGGGCACCCCGCCCACGAAAAGCTATCGTTATGTCGGTAAGACGATCAAGCACTTTGAGCATGATGGGAAAACCTTTCAGTTGATGCCCAACAGCGTATATCTGAATCTGCCTCAGGATGCAGAGCAGGTCAAGCGGCTGATTGAAGGTAAAGAGCTTATGGAGGCGTAGAGATGAACAGGTATGAGGTAATCGGACTGATTGAGATAAGAAAGGAAGACATACAGGCTTTCTTAAAGGAGGCGGAGGCATTATTTGAAAAGATTAGGAAGGTTGTTTCCGACAGCCGATGGGATACCACAATGACGAATGCGAAGTGGCTTAAAGGCAAAAGCGAAGAACTCCTCAGGTTGTTGGAAACGATCGAGGACTTAAAAAAAGAGATAGAGGGCTATCGTGAGCTTGAGAAAAAAATTTTAACGGAGGAGGTCTAAAAAATGGCATTTCAACACGGCGTATACATTCAGGAACTGGATACAAAGATTTTAGGCGTAAGGACATGCGACAGTGCATTACCGTTTATAGTCGGTGCTGCACCTGTGCAAAGTCTATCAGGCGATAAGCCGGTCAATATTTCAAAACTCATATTTAACTACAAGGAGTTTATCGCCACATTCGGAGATGTACCTGCCGGACACAACGAGGCAGATTATTCTCTCTCGGCGTTTGCAAGGATTTACTTCACTCTTTACGGGATGAGTCCGGTAGTCTTTGTAAATGTGTTTGACCCGGCAGTGCATAAGACAGCAGTGTCGGCAGAGGCAAAGACATTCACAACCGATAAAATCACCCTTGCCAATCCCGGCGTTGCAAACGAGGTTGTGAAGAACACCGATGGAACCGTTACGTATGTCAAGGATACTGATTATACGATTGACTATGCAAAAGGCGAGATCACGAGACTTGCAACCGGACAGATCACGGCAGGTCAATCCGTAAAGGTGGATTATAACTGGGCAGACGTCTCAAAGGTTTACACAACGGAAATAATCGGCGGGGTTGACGCCACAACCAACAAGAGGACGGGGCTTGAGCTTATCGAAGAGGTATTCAGCAGTTTTGGAAAGGTGTTAGGCATTGTGCTTGCACCCGGATATTCCTATAACTCTTCGGTCGCCAATGCAATGATAGCAAAGGCGGAAAAGGTAAGCGACCACTTTAAGGCACAGGCATACATAGATGTGCCTCCTACTGTAGAGAAACCTGCCGACGCCTTAACGTTTAAGGCAACATTCGGTTCTCCGCATGCAGTCATTTGCTGGCCTCAGATTAAATATGGAGACCAGACACACTGGCTTTCTGCACATGCTGCAGGACTTACTGCAAAGGTAGACGAGAAGAACACAGGCGTACCTTATGAATCTCCATCCAATAAGGAGTTGAGGATAGACAGTCCTGCAAAGATACTTACCATTCAGGAGGCTAACTACCTCAATGAGCAGGGCATTGTAACCGTGTTCAGGTTCTCCACAGGCTGGAAGCTCTGGGGTAACCGCACTGCTGCATTCCCTGAGGTCACGGATATCAAGGATTCCTTCATACCATGCAGAAGGATGGCTAACTGGATAGAGAATAATCTGGTATTGCTCACATGGCAGAAGGTTGACGATCCGATGAACAAGAGGCTCATAGAGACTGTAGTCTCTACGGAGAACATATGGCTCAACGGTCTTGTCGGAAGGAGTTTTCTCATAGGAGCGAAGGTGTATTTCAGGAAAGAGGACAATCCGCTCACCGATCTTGCAAACGGGATAATCCGCTTCTACATCACCTACCTCGCTCCTCCACCGGCAGAGACAATAGAATACATCCTCGAGGTGGATGTAACTTACTTTAATAATCTCTTTGGAGGTGGATAGAGATGGCAAAGGATACTGTAATGAAGGCAAGACTCTATGAAATCGGGCATGAAATTCCCGAAATCTCAGACAGACTGAAGGAATGCCTGAGAAAGATGGAGGCGACAGCGGTCTCATGCAGATGGAAAGAGGATTTAAGCATGATATACAGGCTTAAATCAGGACTGCCTGATCTCAAGGACGAGGTATCAAAGGCAATGGACATGCATGAAAAACTCTTAAATCTTTTTAAAGAACAACATGAGCTTGAAAAAGGAGGAGGCGAGTAAATATGAAGATACCAAATATCCTTAACGATGCAAACGTCTATGTAGATGGAGCCAACTGGCTCGGCAAGGCAGAGGTGAAGCTGCCTGATATCAAGTCGAAAATGCAGGGGTATCGTGCCTTTGGCTTTGCAGGCGAGACCGATATGCCTGTAATGGGTCATGTGGATAAGCTCGATGGGAGCATTAAGTTCAAGGTCTTTGTAAAAGAGGCGGCAAGTATTCTTTTTAACCCTGATAGACAAGTTCAACTACAGCTACAAGATCAATGGCGAGGATATACTCGCACAGGTACGAGAGAATCTGGGGATGTAGAACAAAAAAGAATAAGTCATAGAGAATAGACGCATTTTTTATGAGAAGAAAAAGAAAGGAGAAGATAGTTATGTCCGAAGAAAAGACAATCACATTAAAAAAACCGGTATCCTTCGATGGACAAACAGTCGAGACATTAAGGATGCGTTTCCCAAAGGTTAAGGATCAATTAAAGGCAGAAACCTCAAAAGGAACGGACGCTGAGAAAGAGGTAATGCTTATATCGGAACTTTGTTCGTCTTCGATAGAGATGATAAAGGAGCTTTCATTATCCGATTATAGACAATTACAGGAGGCATTCAAGGATTTTTTAGAATAGAAGGGATAAGGGAACATGTGTTGGCCTTTTCCCATTTCACAGGATTTACACTGAGCGAAATAACAGAGATGGATGTAACGGAATTTATAGTGTGGCTTGATTCTCTGGTGAATGTCTTAAAAAAGATTCGACCAGAAAAATAATGAAGATGGAGATAATCCCTATCAGCATTAAAGGAGCGGCAACAATATAGATACCGCCAAGACCGGAAAAAATGGCAAGGCAGATCGCAAACAAAGCGGTAAGAACGATCACGGTAAGGGTGAAATTTAAAATACCTGTAAACGGGATACGGGAAAGAATGTACGCATATATAAGAAAGGTGACGGCTAAAACTACAGCAGGGATAACCTTCCCCGCATAGAAATCAAAAAATCTTATGGATAAGTCTTTAACTATAGGCATCCTCATAGGCGCCTCGGTATCCTCCACTGTTGGAAGTGCATTCAAAACCCTTGACCAAAAGTTTACCTCTGTCGGAGAAAAAATTCAAGGGATTAAAATGGGACAGCAGTTGATCGAAGATATCAGACAAAACAGTGCTGCCTTGAGAATGCTTTCCGAGAGGGCGGATCACTCAAGTGCAGCAAAGGCACGCCTTTCCGGCGAGATCGAAAAAACAAGGTTTAAGATAGCAGAGGCAAAGACAGAGGCACGAAAATTCGGGATAGATATTTCAGACCTCGGAAAAGAATCAATTAAGCTCGGTATAGCACTTAAAAAGGCAGAGGTTCAACTTGGTGCATTCCAGACACGTATGCAAAACAGGGCAGTCAGACAGGAATTAAAAGGACAGATAATGGGGGCAATCGGAGGGATTTATACTGCACAGGCTGTCATAAAACCATCTATTGATTTTGAGTCGGCACTCGCAGATGTTAGAAAGGTAGTCGATTTTACGTCTGCGGAAGAGGAAAAGGCATTTGGAAAGATGCTCCTTGAGAAATCAAAGATAATGCCCATAGCAGCAACCGGGCTTGCAGCCATATCGGCAGCAGGCGGACAGCTTGGTGTTGCAAAGGAAAAGCTTATGGACTTCACAGATGTTGTCGCCCGCATGTCAACTGCATTTGATATGATGCCCGAGGAGGCAGGCGATAGCATTGCAAAGCTCATGAATGTTTATGGTCTTGGGATAACCGAGGTCAATAGACTCGGGGACGTCATAAATCAATTAGGCAATACATCTGCTGCAAGGGAAAGGGATATCGTAAATGTCTTAGGCAGGATAGGAGGAACGGCAAAGGTATTCGGACTTGCAGGGAAAGAGGCGTCTGCACTGTCGGCAGCATTTCTATCTCTCGGCAAACCACCGGAGATAGCGGGAACTGCGATAAATGCACTACTGCTGAAGTTGAAGACTGCCGACAAACAGGGCACTGATTTTCAGAATGCACTTGCAAGTATGGGTATGAGTGCGAAAGGTTTAAAACAAAATATAGAGAGAGATGCTCAGGGGGCGCTGGTTAATTTCCTTGAAACATTATCAAAGGTCAAAAAGTCAGAGCAAATGGGTGTAATGAGCGACCTGTTTGGAGCTATGTATGCAGACGACATTGCACTCCTCGTAGGTGGTCTTGACCAATACAGGCAGGCATTAAAAGAAACGGCGGATGAATCGAGGTTTGCCGGTGCAATGCAGAAGGAATTCGAGAACAGGGCAAAAACCACTGCAAACAATATCCAATTACTGAAAAACAATCTATCCGTTGTTGCGATCAATATCGGGAATACCCTTTTGCCTGCATTAAATTAAATATAGTGTCATAGGAGCGATTAAACCCGTAATAGGAGTCATTGGAGGGTTCGCAGAAAGATTCCCCGTGTTAACTAAAGTTATAGGAGGGGTAGTGATTGGACTTATAGGGCTTAAGGTGGCAGCATTAGGAGGGAGGTTTGCATTGACATTTCTTTCCGATGGATTCTCTATATTTAAGGGTATCCTCTTTAATCTGCATCCAAAGATTATTGCCTTAAATCTATCGCTTTTACGGACGAGGGCTATTTCTATCGGCTCTGCCGCAGCGGGATGGGGAAAATCACTTCTAAGTTTTGCAGGGACAGCGATACCAAAGGTGATTGCAGGAATCAGGGCATTTAGTCTTTCTGCAATTGCAGGGATAAGGGCAGTGAGTATTGCAATGTTTACAACGCCTATTGGATGGATAATCATGGGGATTGCTGCCCTTGTGGGAGCGGGGTATCTCCTTTGGAAAAACTGGGATAAGGTAAGTAAAGGGATCGGTGCTGTATGGGGGTGGCTAAAAACAAACTGGCAGAAGCTCCTCAATATATTTCTCCGGGTAAACCCTATTACGTTTCCTATTATGGCACTCAATAAGCTCGTGAAATTTATGTCGAGCATAAATCTCTTTGGGGCAGGGAAAAAGATACTGCAAACACTATATCAGGGGATGATGTCAATGATAAATAAGCCGGTAGGGGCGTTAAAAGGACTGGCACAGAAACTAAGAAATCTTCTCCCCTTCTCCCCTGCTAAAGAAGGACCGCTGAGAGACCTTAATAGAGTCAATATCATCGGCACGATTGCCGGCACTATGAAGCCGGATCCGATGGTAGACGCTATGATCAATGCCACGGAAAAAACAAAAAAGGCAATGTCGCCCGTGAAGATGAGACTTATGCAGCAGCGTACACAGGAGGTACTTGAACAGTCGCATCGGATCAAGCAGGTCGTAGAGCCTGTACCCCCCTTAAATTCCCCCCTTATCAAGGGGGGACATAATTCCCCCCTTATCAAGGGGGGACAGAGGGGGGTGTTATCAAAGCCGCACGGCAGCGGCAAAGCTATATATCTCAATTACCGTCCGGTCATACATATTTCAGGTCAGGTGTCTGGAAAAGACAAGGATGACTTTTTGCAATTACTAAAACAGCACCGAGACGACATCATACGAATGTTAAAGAATGAAGATCGCAGAGACGAAAGGGTTGTTTGGGCATGAAGATCGGTGCGATTGGAGATTTTGTATTTGAGTTATCGGGGGAATATGCAAACAGCATTGATGAACTGAAACGTCAACGCTCATGGAAGTATGCAGAGCATGAAATTGTTAAAGGCAAATCAAAGCTGCAGAGTCTTGGCAGGCAACTCGATACAGTGTCATTCAGCGGAAGGTTTGTTGATTATTTCTGTATCCCGATAGATGAGATACACAGGCTACAAGACGAGGCAGAAAAAGACGAGCCGCTTTCTCTTGCAATCGGCGATGAGTCTTTCGGTGAATTTGTTATAGAGAGTATTTCAGAGACATGGAGAGAAACAGACGGCAGTGGCAATCCGAGGGTGATTGAGTTTGAGGTGAACTTGAAGGAGTACAACTAAAAATGAAACACTCATGCCGGCAAGCGGCACAAGGGAGAATGAAAATCTCCCCTAACCCCTCTTTTCCTAAGAGGGGAATTCCTCCCTTTGGCAAAGGGAGGTTAGGAGGGATTTTCAGGTGAAATACAGAACTATACAGAACGATAGGTGGGATCAGATTTCAATGAAACACTACGGACACCCGGATCATTACAAGGAGATCATAAAGGCGAATCCGTATCTTTCTGATGAGATCAAAAGGGCACCGCTGATTCCGGCAGGCGTGGAATTGGAGATACCGGAATTACCCCCCTTTAATTCCCCCCTTAATAAGGGGGGATATGGGGGGGGTGGAGGAGCTTCCGCCGTGGAAAAGATAAGAGAGCCGCTATATAAGATCACATGGCTTGGAAAAGAGATCACGAAGGATCTCGAGGATTATTTTCTCGGCCTGACTTATACCGACCATTTGCACGGAAAAAGCGATGAGATTGATATCTCGTTTGAGGATAGAGATGATCTGTGGAAAGATTCATGGTATCCGTCTAAAGGCGATAAACTTGAGATCGAGATAGGATTAAAAGAAAATGATTCTGAGAAATGGCTTAAGGCAGGGACATTCAAAATTGATGAGATAACATTCTCTGGTCCGCCTGATACGATTTCTATTAAAGGGCTTTCAGCATTTATTACAGAATCTCAGAGACAGAAAAAAACAAAGGCATGGGAGAATGTAAAGTTGTCTCAGGTTATCTCGGAACTTGCAAGTCGTAATGGTCTTGAATCCGAGATAGAGATAGACACCGATATCCAATTCAATCGCTTAGATCAAAAAAACAAGAGCGACCTTGCCTTCATTAAAGAGCTTGCCAATAAGTACGGGTATAACACAAAGATTGACTCCGAAAGGCTTATCTTTCAAAAGCCTGACAAACTTGAAGAAATAGGTGCTGTGATCGTCATTAAAAAAGGCGATGCCGATCTTAAAAATTGCAATATCACGGATAAGTCGCATGAAACCTATAAGGCATGTGAAGTCAGATATCACGATCCAAAGACAAAGCAAGCAATCACCCACAAAGAGGATGCATCGGATCCGGATGATATTGTATCAGAAGATGTCTTAAAGATATCCGAGCGTGTCGAAAATAAACAGCAGGCAATGGAGAGGGCAAAGGCAGAACTCAAGAGGAAAAATAAGTTTAAACATTCGGGTTCTCTGACATATATGGGAAATCCGTATCTTACAGCCGGTGCAAATATCGAATTGAAAGGCTTCTATAATCTCGATGGGAAATATCTCATAGAGGAGGCAAGGCATACAATTAATAAGGGCAGCGGTTACGAGACCTCCATCGAGGTGAGAAAAACGTGATCGAAGGACTTGTAAGAGTCGGTACAGTCACACAGACGTATCCAGATAGAGGGACAGTCAAGGTGCAACTCACAGATGTAGACGATCAGGTCTCTTATGAACTGCAAGTAGTAGTCAGAAAAACGCTTAAGGACAAAGATTACTGGATGCCTGATATTGACGAGCATGTTGTTTGTCTATTCTTAGGTCAAGGACTTGAGCAGGGATTTGTTTTGGGAGCGATCTACAGCGATGCAGACAGCGTACCGGTATCTAATAATGATAAGTGGCATAAGAAGTTTGAAGATGGGACTATTATCGAATACGACAGGGCAGCACACAAATTATTGACGGATGTGAAGGGAGATATCGAGGTCAAGGTAACCGGCAATGTGGATATTGCGGTTGAAGGGAATACAAATATCACTGTCAACGGCAATACGACTGTCCGGACGGAAGGGCATACGGATATAAGCTCAGGGGCTTGTATTTCATTTAATTGCGATCTACATGGAGGAGGATCAATCTAATGCAGATGACTGTTAAGGGTATGAATATCCATGTTCAGCACAACGAGGTAGACGGTTATCTAACAGTTGTTTGTGACGGCCCGATAACAATAACGGCATCGGAGATTAATTTTACAGGGAACTTAAATGTCACGGGCAATATCGAGGCAACAGGGACGATCACCGATGGACAAGGGAATACTAATCATCATAGTCATTAATTCCCCTCTATCAAGAGGGGAATAAGGGGTGTGTAAAATGCAGATTAAGCTTGGTGCAATAGGACAGACAGTAGAAGGGATCGAGGACATCAATCAGGAGATCGGATTGATACTTACTACCCCTCTCGACAGCATTCCTCATATGCCTGAGTTCGGCAGCAGGATATATCAATATCTCGACAAGCCTCAAAATATTGCAAGATCACTGATCATCGCAGAGGCATATAGGGCAATAAAAAAGAATTCAAAGAGATTCAAGCCTTCAAAGGTCAAGCTTATTAGTGCATCGCCGTCCGGCAAGATGGTTTTTAAGATACCGGGGACGATCACAGACGCACAAACAGACAAGGAAGTAGTTCTTAGCGTTTTAGCAGATTTTACAAAAAGAACTTAAAGGATATGGAAAATAGGACATATAGGACTTAAATTAAATGATTGATTTAAAGACATTACCGGAACCGCAATTCGTTACTGTTGATTGGAATCAGCAGTATAAAGAGCTTGTTAAATCATACGAGCAAATTATAGGTATGCCCTTAAGTAAGGGGCAGGCCGAAAGCATTATGCTTGCAACCTTTGAATATCGTGAGAACCTCATGAGGATCAATTTCAACGAAACTGCAAAGCAGAACCTCCTTGCCTATGCACGGGGTGTGGTACTGGATCATCTCGGTGTCCCATTTGTAAAGAGACTTCCGGCAGCGGCGGCGATAACAACCCTTCGATTCACCTTTGAGGCTGCATTAACATCTCCCTTGCTAATTCCGGCAGGTACGAAGGTGATGAGCAAGGATAATAAAGTTGTTTTTACAACTTCCGAAGATGCAAATGCAGATATAGGCGATACATATATTGATGTCCCTGCTCAATGTACAGAGGCAGGTGAGATCGGAAACGGCTATCTTGCCGGAGATATAAATCAGCTTATTGACCCTTTACCGTATGTGCAGAGCGTTGAAAATATAGCACTGACTTACGGAGGAGCCGATATTAAAAGTGACGATCACTTACGGATGCGTATCCAACTTGCCCCTGAATCATTCAGTGTAGTGGGACCGGAAGGGGCATATATATACTGGGCAAAGTCTGCACATCAGGACATTGTTGATGCCGCAGTGTGGAGTCCTACACCGGGTACGGTGAAGGTTGCACCATTGCTCAAAGGCGGTCAATTGCCGGATGCGGATATGATTGATCTTGTGAATGAAAAATTAAGCGATAAAAAATGCAGGCCATTGACCGATCAGGTGATAGTTGAGTCGCCTGTGGTTGTGAATTACAGCATCGATGTCCAGCTTTATATTTACGGCTCATCCTCGATGCTTTCGGATGTGATTCTCACAAAGGCAAATGAAAACCTTCAAAGTTATACCGACTCTTTAAAAGAGCAGCTGGGGGTAGACATTGTTCCCGAACAAATTATTGGTATCCTCCAAAAGATTGCCGGTGTTTATAGGACTGTTATAACACAGCCTGCCTATACCGCATTGGATATAAATCAGGTTGCCATATGCGCAAGCATAACAGTAACAATCGCAGGGAGCGTAGATGGTTAAGACAAAGGATTTACTTCCACCGAATTTACAGGGCGATAAAAACCTTGAGGGACTTTGTGAGGCTGCCGATAAGGTATTTGCAATAGAAGATAAGCTTGACAAACTCCTCGTCTATCTTATTGATGAAGTATCTGCCGACGTCCTGCCGTTTCTCGCATGGCAGTTTCACGTTGAAGGCTGGGAACTCTCCGGGACAGAATCGGAAAAACGAACTCTTATTAAAAACTCAATAGAGCTACATCGTTACAAAGGCACACCATGGGCAATAGAAAATGCACTGAAAAGTATATCAATAGACGGGAAG
>JACQXD010000022.1 GCA_016208875.1 Nitrospirota bacterium | reverse complement strand
ACCGGGTTGATTGTCCCTATAGGCAAATGGGCGGTCCGGGAGGCATGCAGGCAGATGCATGAATGGCATCAGATGTTTCCTGCATATTCGCATCTCACAATAAGCGTGAATATCTCGATCAGACAATTTACATCCGATCTCGTGGAAACGATAAAACAGGCACTGAGCGAAACGGGACTGAATCCCGACAGTTTGAAAGTGGAGATAACCGAAAGCGTTATCATAAACAATCCCGATATCGCCTCCGATATATTTTCACGGTTAAAGGATCTGAATATAAAGGTACAGATAGATGATTTCGGGACCGGTTATTCCTCATTGAGTTATCTCGGTCAATTCTCCTTCGACGCCCTGAAGATCGACCGGTCTTTCATCAAGGCTATGCTTGACAGCGAACAGGCTATGGAGATCGTAAAAACAATTGTAGCAATGGCACGTAATATGAAAATGGAGGTCATAGCAGAGGGGGTAGAGACAGTCAAGCAACTCGAGGAATTAAGGACGCTCAAGTGCGACTATTTTCAGGGATATTGGTTCTCAAAGCCCTTATGCAGCAGCGATGCGGAGACACTGCTCGCAGAACACGTGTTGAGTTAGATCTTTTGCAGGATTCCGAATCTCTTTCCCTGAGATGTGTCTCTCAGGATAAACCTCTGCTCTATATCCCTTGTGATCTCATGCCTGCTCTTATCCCATCTCGGTGCAATCAGTATATTATCCGGGGCCGTTGCAAAAAGCCTCTGAAGAACAATATCAGGCGAAAGCCTTTCTATAAAATCTACTACAAAATCCAGATAATCTTCGTATCCGAACGTATAAAAAGGATTTTTCTCATACATTGCTGCCAGAGGTGTATCTTTTACGACCTGAAGCTGGTGTATCTTTAAAAAATCGAGCTGAATTGACGAGACCTCATCAGCCATGTCGAGCATCTCTTCCCTCGTCTCGGTAGGAAATCCGACAATTACATGTGCACCGGTAAAGATACCCTTGTTTCGAGTCAGCGAAACAGCATCGAGAAACGTCTTATAGTCATGTCCCCTATTTATAAACCTGAGGGTTTTATCATAAATGGACTGAAGCCCGTATTCCATGAGGATAAAATATTTAGCTGCCAGAGACTCGAGAAGTCTAATTTTTTCTTCGTCTATACAATCGGGTCTTGTACCTATTGCGAGACCTACTACAGATTTCTCTTTGAGTGCTTCGTTATAAAACGATTCGAGTTCTTCGACAGGCGCATAGGTATTAGAATACGGCTGAAAATATACGAGAAACTTCTCAGCATCATATCGCCTGCTCAGATATGCGATACCGTTTCTTATCTGGTCTTTCATCGGCATGGCCGGCTTGCAGGAGACCGGCCTGAAGCTGTCATTATTACAGTAGACGCATCCTGTAAGTCCCAAAGTTCCATCCCTGTTTGGACATGTGAAACCTGCATCCACATTAACCTTGTAAACGGCTGCGCCAAACAGTTTTTTCATATACGGTCCGAATGAACTATACCTTCGTATCATAATTTTAATTATTTACCTTTACAGGGAATCCTGTCAACAAGCAAGGTGTCGAATATAGTAAAAACCATGGGTCTGCGACAAAAATATGGGTATTTTGAAATTTGAAACCCCTCTTAGGAAAAGAGGGGCGAGGGGAGATTTTAAGAAAAAATTACTATCATAAAATCCCCCTTCATCCCCCTTTGCTAAAGGGGGAATACTGGATAATAATATTTTTTACCCATAAATTTGACGCACACCCAAAAACCATCGAAGGGTTGACAGATTTTCTCATTTGCTGATATTCTTTTAAATATCTTGTTTTATGAAAGTCGTATTACTTAAATGGCTAAAAGCTGATAGTTTAAAGCTTTCAGCTACTAATGAATTAAAACCAATAGGGGATAAAGATGGTTTATAAACAAAAGATTAAAAAAAACGGGGGTTCAGTTTTTTTATTGTTTTTCGTCTTTTTGTTTCTTAATACCTTCTTTTTATCCGGATGTTTAAATGCAACCGAAGTTAGAAAAGACTCCGGAATACCAGTCGAATCTCCCGATAAAAAAGCCCTGTCAGAAGCAAAAACTAAAGATACAACCGACAAGAGCGCATTAAACGACAAGGGCATATTAAAAGATACGGGCAGTTTTGATAATGAGCTGCCGCCGTTACCTTCATATGATCATCTGCGGCTTAAAGTTGCGCTTCTCGAGAACGCAAAGAGGGAATTGGAGAATTATAGATTGTTTGCGAGCAACTTTTATCGAAGAGATGCCAGAAAAGAGATAGCACTATTAGAGGAAATAGTCAGGAAATACATTAGTCGTTATGTAGATGGATTGATCGGTGATGAATCTTCGAGGGTAAACCTCGAAACCTTTCGACTGATAACCGAGATAATGTTCCTGAAAGCCGAGATGTTCATATATTTTGAGGATTTTTCAGGTGCAGGTGATATTATTGACAACATGCGTAAAAAATTCAAACAATATTCCGGGGTAGTCGGAGACTTTCCACAAAAATATGCCTCACTGGAACAAGGAATAAATGCTTTAAACGAGATGATGCAGGACGTAAAATCGAAAAAGAAGAAAGGTGGTCAATAAGCCGTGGATATATTAGGCTCTTTTGTGCGACCCGAGACCTTTAATATATGGACATTGAGGATATCCGTCTCTTTAACGACATTTTTATTTTTTAGGGGGGTTTATCTTTCTATCCTTGCCGTACTTTTTACGAAGAAAAAAAGCAAACAACAATTGGAACAAATAAAAAAAACCGCCATGCTGACGGACGATATACTGGTTGAACGGGTCTCTAAGACCTTATATTCTACTGTATTGCAGCACAGGTCATCGGAAGTGGAATCAAATCCCAAAAGCGGATCAGGAGTTGCCGATATCTTTTTGCATGACGCTACAAGACAGGCTGCCGAGCATATTTATGAATCAAGATATCTTGATAAGATTTCCATGTGTGCAAACCTGATGCCGCCTATCGGCTTATGGGGTACGGTATCCGGCATGATTATTATATTTTTATATACCGGCAATACTGCAAATGCGATAAATCAGGGGGCATTGGGAACTAAATTGTGGTCAACCTTTTTTGCCTTAATTTACTATGTGACGCTCGAGGCACTTAATATGTTTCTTATAAACAGGGCAAGAAGAAGGATAAACGAAGGACTCGATATAACATTAAAGATCGGCTGATCGAACGATATGAACAGAAGAAACAAATATGTATGGTTATTTGCCTTTACCGATGTGGCTTTCTTATTGCTGCTTACCTTTACTCAGTTCTCGAGAATAAACTCGTCCCAGATTGCCGTAGCTGAAATGGATCTTCCGGTACCGCAAGTGGCAAAGAATTCAGGGATAAGTACATTGCCTGTTATCAATCGTTATACCAGGCTGGTTGTAGACACTAATTCCGAAGCACCTTTCCGTATCGATTACATCGAAAATAATAAGCAGATAAAAGACAGCGGATACTTAACGAGAGAGGAATTGGAAAAAGAGCTAAAGAGTATTCACGGCAGAAAACAGGAAATGAGACTAAAAACGGAACCGAGACCTATAATAGCACCGCATCCGGAATCGTACTCCGGCGACTTATTATATGCAGCGTCATTGGTAGGCAAGATATGGGATGAGGAGATCAAATCTTTGGTAAGACCGATAAAGGAAGACAATCAGGTTCAATGAATAGGATCGTTAGACAATACTATGGTCGCGGGGGAATGCATGTTCTTGTAAATATGACTTCCGTGAAGAACGATGACTTTGAGGTACCTATGGCGTATTATGGTATCCGGAAGTATCTTAATAAGTATATATTTTTAAAAGAAGTCCCGTTGTTCGTATCTTTTTTCGTAATACCTACGATAGTTTTGCTTTTAGAGTCTGCAGTAACTAAAGATAGCGCGGATAACAATACTGTAGAAAAGATGAAACCTCTGATCTTTACGGCTTATCCCGAAGAACGACATGAGGAAATTAAAAGTGTGAATATCGAGGAAGCGGAAGAGGCTGAGAAGGAAGTCGTGGAGGAGAAGATAGAAAAAGAAAGCCCCGTACCTACCGAGCAGCCTGAAAAACGGGAGCAGGTCAGAACATTAAGAGATAGCGAGCCCGAGAAAAATGATATTTCTACGCGGATTGCACAGCCTAAGATGGGTGATGCTAAACCTCTAAGTAATACGAAGAGTCCTGAATATACTGCAATGGGAAGACGCATGGAAGATAACGCGGTCTCGCAGAGAACGGGGATAGTGGGTGCATATAAAACAAGGGGAGAGACAGGGATGGAGGTTGCTATAAAACCGGGAGGTTTTAACGCAAATAGACGGTCATCTCCGGATGAGGAGCAGGTCAAGATTAAAGGCCCCGCTCAAGTGGCCAGTGAAAAGAGGATGCGGCGGGAATCGGAGTTGTATGCATATAGGAGTAAAAGCTACGGGAAAGAGGATTCGGATCCCCATCAAGTTATTAAAAGACCGGTGACTGCTGAAAAACCGCAATATGTCAAAACAGAAAGCGAACAAGTCACTCCTCAGAAAACACAAAAAACTGAAGAAGAAAAAAAGATGATCGAAAAGATAAAATCAAAGGGGATATCCCTTGCAGGCCTCGATATGTGTATGGATGAATTCATGGAAGAGAAGAAAAAGAATAATATTTTGCAAACCATAGGCGACAAAAAAAGCTGCTCGGATAATGGAGGGGAATACATATTTACGGGCACCAACAGCTATGCATCGTTCAATATGTATATTATCCCTAATGAAGGAAGAAAACTTTTAAACAGGTGCAAGGAACTGGAAAATGCATATAATTGCCTTAAAAACAGCAGAAAAAATTAAGAAGATAATTTTCGGTTTAACGGTTGTTTTTGTTATGCTCTGTTTCGCCATAAATAAATCTTATTCCCAGACCGAACAGGATAATAAAATCAAATTTTGGAACGATTATCTCGATAGCGCTTATGCATACATCTGGTTACCTAAGGATCAACTTCAAGACTATATTGCTCAGAGGGAGAAAGAAAACGAAAAAAGCCTCAATGAATATAGATCCGAATCGGGACAGCGACTCGAATCACGAAATGCGGATAATACCGCGTCAGACGGTAAATGGGATAACAGAGATATCATGTATCGCCGCCTTGCGATCGCACATGCGATAATATCTCTAAATAGTGAAAGCGGTGAAGAGTTGGCTAAGGCCGTTGAAATGATTGACAGGATTAAGAAGAATGAAGGGATACCGGAAAATATCTATTGGATTAATTATATACATGCCTTGAAAGAA
>JACQXD010000227.1 GCA_016208875.1 Nitrospirota bacterium | reverse complement strand
GAGAAAGATATTAAAGGATAATGCCCACTGGGTCTCGATATTGGCTGTGGCAGGTTCTTGGGTTATTGCAGTGATGACGCTCTTTGACATTTTATCGGGAAAGATTGTAAATCAAGACCTTTATACATGGGTGCTTTCAGGTAATTTTAAGGTTTCCGTAGGTTTTCTTTTGGACCAGCTTACGGCAGTGATGCTGATTGTTGTTACAACCTGCAGTACACTTATACATATCTATTCCGTCGGCTATATGCACGGCGATAAGGGCTATTACAGGTTCTTTGCATATCTCAGTCTGTTTACATTCTGTATGCTAATGCTTGTTATGGCCAATAATTTCCTCCAATTATATTTCGGATGGGAAGGTGTTGGTCTCTGCTCATATTTTCTAATCGGTTATTATTTTGATAAAAAATCTGCCTCCGACGCAGGTAAAAAGGCATTTATCGTCAATAGGTTCGGAGACTTCGGTTTCGGCCTCGGTGTCATAATGATATTCCTTACATTCGGAACTATCTACTATGAACCCGTATTCGGTCAGGTCGGAGGTATTGCCGAAAGGACGGTTAATTTCCTCGGATACGACGTTAATCTCGTAACGCTGATTGCCCTCTTATTATTCTGTGGAGCAGTCGGGAAATCTGCGCAGTTGCCTTTGCATGTATGGTTGCCGGATGCGATGGAAGGACCGACACCCGTTAGCGCTTTAATACATGCTGCAACAATGGTGACTGCGGGTGTATTTATGGTTGCAAGGTGTAATCCGATATTCAGCCTTTCCGAGACCGCATTAACGGTAGTTGCACTTACAGGAGCCATAACATCATTGTTTGCCGCAACAATAGGCCTTGTCCAGAATGATATTAAAAGGATTATCGCCTATTCGACAATCAGCCAGCTCGGATATATGTTCCTTGCCTGCGGCGTAGGTGCTTATGGTGCAGGCATATTCCATCTTTATACCCATGCATTCTTCAAGGCATTATTATTCCTCTGTGCAGGGAGTGTGATGCATGCAATGGCAGGGGAACTGAATCTCCAGAAGATGGGCGGTCTTAAAAAATATATGCCTGTTACATACTTCACAATGCTTCTTGCTTCGTTGAGCATCGCAGGAGTGCCGGGGTTTGCCGGTTTCTTTAGTAAGGACGAGATACTCTGGCTTGCATATTCAGGTCATAGTCCTGTGGGTAAATTCGTATGGCTTATCGGCACTATTGTGGCGTTTCTCACTGCATTCTATTCATTCAGGCTCATCTTCCTCACGTTTCATGGAAAGTTTCGCGGGACGCACGAGCAGGAGCATCATTTACACGAGTCTCCAAAGTTTATGACCATACCGTTGATGCTTCTTTGTGTAGGTGCAGTTGCCTCGGGATGGGTTGGAATCCCTCATCTGCTCGGTGGAGGATCACAGTTCGCAGAGTTTTTGAAGCCTGTACTCGGACATCCGGAAGGTCACGGAACGCATTCGGAGGAATGGATGGTAATGGCTATATCGGTTATAGCCGGTTTTTCGGGTATAGGACTTGCGTACTTTATGTACCTCAAGAGGGCAGACATACCCGTTAAACTTGCACAGCAATTCAGCGGTGTCTATAAACTTCTTTTCAATAAATATTATGTTGACGAACTTTACAGTTTTACTATCGTGAGGCCGACGATATGGATTGCGGAGAAGGTTCTGATAGGTGTGACCGATGCAAAGATCATAGAGGCTATTGTGAACGGAGTACCTAAAGGTATCGGTGCATTCAGTCAGATACTAAGAAAAATGCAGACAGGACTGCTGCAGCACTATGCAACGATTATGGCAACAGGCATAGTGATAATCGTAGCCTTAATGCTGTGGAGGTAACTTGGTGAGAATCTCAAATTTCAAATTTCAAATTTCAAAATGCAAAATTAACACCCCCCTATGTCCCCCCTTATTAAGGAGGGAATTATGAATGGATTTCCGATTCTCAGTACACTCATATTCCTGCCAATCGCAGGCGCAGCATTACTGTTACTTATAAGCAGGTCGCAGGAAGCCCTGATAAAATGGCTAACCCTTCTTGTAAGCATAGCAGGCTTTGTTCTCTCGATCCCGTTATTCACGAATTTCGATAAGACCACACATTTAATGCAGTTTAAAGAAAGATACGAATGGATCCCTTCATGGAACATAACCTACTATCTCGGTCTTGACGGTATAAGCATACTCTTTGTTCTGCTCTCTACCCTCGTTACGATACTCTGTATACTTATCTCGTGGAATTCGATTAAGACAAAGGTAAAGGAATTCTATATATCAATACTCGTAATGGAAGGTGCAATGATAGGGGTCTTCTGCTCATTGGATTTCATGTTGTTTTATCTCTTCTGGGAGGCAATGCTCATACCCATGTATCTTTTAATAGGCGTGTGGGGCGGGCCTAACAGGATTTATGCAGCAGTGAAATTCTTCCTCTACACACTCGTTGGAAGCGTTTTAATGCTTGTCGGAATAATAGTCCTTTACTTCTATGCCGGAAGGACATTCGATATACTCGAACTCGTGACAAAGACCTATCCTTACAATATGCAGTTCTGGATTTTCTGGGCATTCTTTGCAGCCTTTGCAGTTAAGGTTCCAATGTTCCCTGTCCATACATGGCTTCCGGATGCACATACCGAGGCTCCTACTGCCGGCAGCGTAATCCTTGCGGCAGTGCTCATTAAAATGGGTGCATATGGCTTTCTCAGGTTCTCCCTCCCCCTGTTCCCTGAGGCTGCTGTGGCAATGACCCCTGTAATGCTCACACTTTCCGTAATAGCGATAATCTACGGTGCAGTAATATGTCTCGCACAGACGGATTTGAAGAGACTGATCGCATACAGTTCCGTAAGTCACATGGGCTTTGTAACACTCGGGATATTTGCCTTGAATTCGCAGGGAGTGGAGGGCGGAATACTTCAGATGATAAATCACGGGATAGTCACGGGCGCACTGTTCCTGAGCGTAGGTATTATTTATGATAGGACACATTCACGGCAGATAGCCGATTACGGCGGTCTCGCATCGGTGATGCCTGTTTATGCGGCAGCCTTTATGATATTCACGCTCGCATCAATAGGTCTCCCTGCAACTAACGGATTCATCGGGGAGTTCCTGATAATCCTCGGCGGCTTTACTGCAAGCCGGTGGGCGGGTGTACTTGCGGCAACAGGTATTATAATAGGTGCGGGTTATATGCTCTGGCTCTATCAGAGGGTGTTCTTCATGGAGACAAATAAGAAGGTAATCGGACTTCAAGACGTCAGTGCGAGGGAGATAATAACACTGCTGCCGATGGTGATCCTCATATTCTGGATTGGGGTTTATCCGACCCCGTTCCTCGGATTCATGCACGAGTCGGTACGCCACCTGCTCGAACGTGTTAATACAGGAGGTGCGCATGAGATGAGTGTTGCAAAAAATATTATGGAGATAATGAAATAGGTGTAAGTTTAAAGTTCTTTGAACGACAGATGTGTTTGTACATTATTGCAAAATCGGAATAATATGGGGGAACAAACAGAGGAAAGTATATTAAAAAGATGAAATATTTATCTAAATTGATTTATGCCTCATCATTATTGATCATTATTTTAACTATTTCAATAGCCTCAGCCCGCATATATGAAAGTCCTTATTCGATAGAGGTTGCTGCAATACCTAATGCAGACATCGAACCGCCGGTTACAACAATAAGTATAGGCACACCTCAGTATCAAAATGGAGAAGACCTTTACATAAGCGGTTCGACAGAGATAACCCTCTCGGCAACAGACTACGGTTTAATCCCATCGGGAGTAAATTATACGGAATACAAAATAGACAGCGAGGCATCATGGACAAGGTACACAAATCCATTCACCCTCTCATCTTATACGGACAACACGCATACAATCCATTATCGTTCTGTGGACAAAGTTTCAAATACGGAGACAGAAAAGACAACAACCATCATCCTCGACAAAACGCCTCCTGAGACAACAATCTCAGCAAGCGAAGAACTAATCTCCGGTGTAACAAATATAGTATCTCCCGACACAAGATTCTACCTAAGTGCAACAGACAATCTAACAGGGGTAAAAGCAACACAATATCGAATAGATGGAGGGGAGTGGCTTGACTATCTTGCAGGCTTTACACTCTCAGGGGCAGG
>JACQXD010000232.1 GCA_016208875.1 Nitrospirota bacterium | reverse complement strand
GGTCCTGCCTCTAAGAAAATCTTGAAGTGGTTTTTTACCGAATTTATAGAGGATAAAGAACAGTATCCCGAAGTTCAATATCTTCCAAAAATAATCCATAAACAACGAAGGCTCTTTTCCCCCTTCACCGCCGCTCGCAAAAACAACAGTGACAAATGACAGGTGAAAAGTGAAAAGTAAAAAGTAAGATAAAAATTTGCCTTTTGCATTTAGCATTTTACATTTAGCATTTTGAAATTTAAAATTTAAAATTTGAAATTGTTTCATACCTTTATCAATTTTCTAACGATTTCATCGGAAAATTTATCTACATCGGCTCTTAGTGCCTGCCTTGCCTTATCGGCCTCTGCCTTAAGTTCCGCCCTTGCCTTCTGAAGTATCTCGGACGCCTCGGTCTCAGCCTTTGAAAAGACCTTTTTTTGAGAATCCGCACCTTCTGCCCTGAGAGACTCGAATGCCTCTTTTGCCTTACTCCGGGCATCGGACAGTTCCTTGTTAAGTCTTGCAATCGATTCGTCTTTTCTGAGACCCATGTCTTTAGCAGCCCCGAGGGCACCGGTTACATTGTCATCCCTTTCCTTGAAAAGCTTAAGAAGGGGTTTAAAAAGAATTATATTAAGGGCATAAAGCAGGACAAGGAAATTTACGAGCAGTACCAGAAACCATTTAACATTAATCTCTAACATTATTCCACCTTAAGTTTATTTTTGATGAATAATTTATTTAATGATCAAAAATGAAAACGCCTGCAATTTATCACATAGCTTTTTGTTTTGTCAAGAAAAAGGAGCAAAAATTTAAAAGAAATTTTTAATCAGACTATAAATTTTATTAATTTGTGAAGCATGATTAACAAAATCTCTACCGCTTACTCCTGAGGAATGCCGCGAAAAACAATCCCGTTATTATCAAAACAATCGTTCCTCCGGGTGAAATATCAAACCGGTAAGAGAGGTAAAGCCCTGCTACGGTCGAAAAAAGTGCAATAAGACACGATATAAGCAGCATCGGATAAAAACTCTTTGAGAGAAGTTGTGCAACGGCACCCGGGATGACGAGGAGGGCGGAAACAAGGATGATACCTACTACTTTTATAGACATTACTATTGCTACTGCCATCGAAATAAGGAAGATGGATTTTACCAGCCCCGTCGGGATACCTCCGACAATCGCAAGTTCTTCGTTAAATGTCGTCAGTAAAAGCTCCTTCATGATTGCCATCAACATTCCAAGGATTACGAAGGTCATCCCGATTGTCAACCACATCTCCTTTTCGCTTATTGCAAGGATACTGCCGAACAGATAACCGAATAGATCCACATTATAACTCTTTGATAGGCTTATCAGGACTATGCCGAGGGCCATCGAACTCGAAAAAAATATGCCTATGGCGGTATCTTCCGCAACCTTGCCTCCGGAGCTTATTCTTTCTATGCCGAATGCAACGAGGATAGAGTATATCATTGCCGTTATCATGGGATTTATACCGGCAAGGAAACCTATCGCAACACCGCCGAATGCCGCATGAGAGATGCCCGAGCCGACAAAAGCAACCCTCCTTAATACCACGAGGACCGAGATGATACCCGTAAGAATGCTTACAATCATCCCTGTTATGATGGCCCTCTGCATGAATCCATATGACAGGATTTCCATTATTTCCTCAATCTTTCGCACTTATCGCATACATCTGAGTGCACAAGTAAATCTACATGTTTGCCGTAGAGCCTTTCCAATACATGTTCATCGAGCGCCCCGAGCGGCGCACCGTGGTAATAGAGGATTTTATTCAGGCAGGCAATCTCGTCCACGTAAGCAGTTACGGCGCCTATATCATGCGATACCATAATAATGGTGAGACCGAATCTTTTCTGGAGGCCCTTGAGCAGATGGTAAAAGTCCTCCTGTCCTACCACATCTATTCCAGTGCTCGGCTCATCGAGAACAAGTATCTTTGGGTTGCTGACGAGTGCCCTCGCAATAGAGATTCGCTGCTGTTCCCCTCCGGATAGATCTCCAAACCGGCGGTTTTCATGTCCTCCCATTCCTATAAGCCCGATGTATTCCACGGCCTTTTCTTTTTCTTTGCCCGCAGGCCATTTAAAAAAGCCCAATCTTCCGTATAATCCCATCATTACGACGTCTAAAGCCCTAACAGGGAAATTCATATCGAGGTTTATATGTTGGGGTACATAGCCGAATATGCTTTCTCTTAGACATTCTTCCGGGGATTTATTAAATATCTTCGTTCCGCCCTGCGAAGGTTTAATAAGTCCGAGGATTATCCTGAGCAATGTAGTCTTCCCGCTTCCATTCGGTCCGACGATGCCGAGGAATCTGCCTTCCGCCAATGAAAGGTTGATATCCGTAAGGACATCCTTTCCGCTCAGAATAACAGATAGGTTAGTTATTTCTACTGCGGTCATCCTATTTCCTCTTTTCTTGATGATAGGATATGGTATTTGAGCGGTTTCTTTTGCCGATAGTCCTTATCATAAAAGATAAAGAGGCAAAAGCCTCGGAGGTCGATTCGACCGAGAATGAGCGAAAATGCCATATCCTATCATCCTATTTCATCACTCCTTCCATAACAGAAAGATTATATCTCATAAGGCCTATATATGTATCCCTCCCTTTAAAATTTGGGCCTCCAATCGGGTCAAGAAATGCAACCTTTGCACCTGCCTCTCTTGCGATAACCTCTGCGATCTTTGGATTAAGCTGGGGTTCTGCGAAAACGACTCTTGAATTCAATCTTTTAAGTTCTTTTATTAGCCGTGCCGTATGTCGAGGACTCGGCTCTCTTCCCGGGGACTCCTCTATAACTCCTACAACTTTAAGCCCATACCTCTTGGAAAAATAATTCCATGCGGAATGAAATGTAACATACTCCTTTGTCCGAAATAATTTTACTTTAAGGGTAATGTCTTCGTGGAGTTTATCGAGTTCCTTTTTGTATGCCTCTGCATTTACCGAATAGAATATCTTATTTCCCGCATCTATTTTTGTAAGGACGTTTGCGATCCTGTCCACGATTTTTTTTGCGAGAACCGGATCGAGCCAGAAGTGGGGATCGGCAGCGTCTCCCTCATGTTTATACCTGTGATCATGGTCGTGTCTTTCAATACCGTATATGAGAGGCATGTCCGTCGACAGGTCTAAAACGATCATGTTTTTGTTTGACCCCGTCTTTACGAACCGATCCGCCCAGAACTCAAGGCCCGCCCCTGCTTTTATAAATACCTTCGCGTCCTGTAATCCCAGTATCTGTTTGGGCGTCGGCTCATAGGTGTGTGCCGATGCCGCCGGTGGAAGCATGACCTTCACATCGATCCTCTCTCCGCCGACCTGTTTTACAATATCTCCGAGAGGATATATGCTTGCTACAACCTTAAGCCCTTCGGCATCGGCATTATGGGCTAAAAACAGACTCAGAATTAAGAGGTGGACTAAACAGAACGGCTTCATTTTGTATCTATTGTAGCTACCCCAAAATTAGCTGTCAAGCAGAACCGAATTTGTGGCAATCTCATCGCAAAAGTCGAGATTGCTTTGCTTTTTTCGGAGATTTTATATGTGATAGTAGGGGATGGGATTACATCCGTAACAAAACAACTTCATTTACATTTTTCTTTTTTGACTTTGGATATGCTTTAATCTCTATTCCCATACCTATATTCTTGAGGTACTCGACCAGTGTGGAAACCTTCATGTCCTTTCTGGCTTCAAGCTTTGATATCCCCGACTGTGTAAACGTACTGATATCTTCTTGTTTGATTCCCATCTGCTTTCTTAACTCAGAAAGCCGTATCTTGAAAATTTCCTTTTCAGCTTCCTTTTTAGCCCGTTGCATCCTTTCCGGAGAAAGCATTGCGGAAAGCTCATCTATAACACTTTTTTGAATTCTTTTCGTTTTCATTTTTCTTTCCTCCACTTCTCTAAATGTTTATCTAACAAGGCATCGGCAATGGGAATCATCCTCTGATAAAACTGACTATCCCCTTTCTTATCGCCGCCAATAAGCAAAATTGCACTTCTGTCAGGATCAAAGGCGAAAAATATTCTGAATATCCTTTGTTTGTTTTGAACCCTTAGTTC
>JACQXD010000081.1 GCA_016208875.1 Nitrospirota bacterium | reverse complement strand
TACTAAGGAGTTCATTAGTAAAGCCACATAAATCACCCTCCCCTTTATCCCCTCCCCTCAAGGGAGGGGCAATATTCTTACCCTCTCCCCCGGCGGGAGAGGGCGAGGGTGAGGGGGCTTTACTTATGGTCTTATTAGTAAGATAAGAGGGGGGAGGGGGAGTTATGTCAGGGTGTGAAATCCCGACTTCATTAAACAGTACGTTCAAATTTTTGACCTGATCCTGCTCAAGTCCCTTCAAAGGAAAGATGTATAATGCCTTTGCCCCGGGGTTTTCGATTATCGCCTCTATGACCGGGATGTTATATATAAGGCTTTTCCCGCTTGCCGTCGGGGTCATAACAACAACATTCTCGCCCTGCCTGATCAGGTCAATCGCCTCCACCTGATGACTGTAGAAAAGCTCTATCCCGTGTCCCTTAAGGACATCCCTCAACTTATCATGAAGGTCAATTTTTCTATATCCCGGTTTTAATGGATGGATATATTTATGCTCTGCAATCCGGGAAGTAAACCTTTTGTCTTTCTCAAGGGATTCGATGAAATCGGTAATGGGCATTTAATTATTATACTATGGATTATATTGCCAAAAGGGGCAGACATCGCTCAAAATAGTTTTTATCGGTGAGTCTGATAAATATACCCGAGAAATTTTTTGGCCTGATAGTGGTCGGGATTCAGACGTAAGGCCGTCTCAAATTCTCTGCGTGCATTATCCATATCCTCTTTACCAAGATAAATAACGCCGAGATTAAAATGCGATTCTGAATATTCAGGGTCTATTTCCGAGGCAAGGCGATAATGCTCGCCTGCTTTGTCGGATAAACCCTGCAATCCGTATGCAACGCCTATATTATTATGTGCACGTGCATTTGTCGGATTCAATCTTAGTGAAAGACGAAGATGTTCCAACGCCTTATCGAGTATGCCTTTATCGAGATAAGCCTTGCCCAAATTGCCGTGTCCTCTTGCTTTATCAGGACTTTTCCTTGCTACATCTTCCCATAAAGTTATCTTATCCTGCCAGACAATATTCCTCTGGTAGGCAGCAATTGAAAGAAGAACAACAACTGCAAAACACGTAACACGTAATGCGTGACGCGTAACGCGTGACCCGGAGAAAATTTGGACGGGTGAATAGGTAGAATTCACTGCTGCACTGTCGTTCTGTTGCACTGTCGCACTACCACTCTGCTGCGAAACATAAAATAATAATGAGCTAAAGGCTATGATAAAACCGATTGAAGGCAGATAGAGCCTGTGTTCGAAGATTGCATCCCGTGTCGGGATAATGCTCGATTCAACGGATAATGTTATGAAAAACCAAAAAATACCGAAGGCGATAAACCGTAATGCGTGATGCGTAATGCGTGATGCGTGCATTGTGGATTGTTCATCGTGTATCATGTATCGTGCATCATGCATCGTAACTCGTGACCGGTAAAGCAAATAGACCCCAAATCCAAATATGGAAAGCAAGAACAGGAAAGACAATAATACCTCCGGATTTAAGAACGAATGGTATATCGGATAATCGTAATCGAGATTTTGATTTATCGGCAGCAGGAGCAATCTCAGGTATGTCACCAAAACTCTGAATTCTGTAATTAGGTAATCCCATCTCGAAGTGGCTGTAAGGGCTCTCGTTGCCTCGTCAACATCGCTTATTAAATTACCTGACGGTTGATCTATATCTATCCGACTAAAGGGTATTATCAGCATTGTAAGCAATAGAGGGATTAAATATAAAATCCTTCTCTTAGTTCGTGAACCGTGAACTGTGAAGCGTGAATCGGTAAAAAACATGAACTCATAAAGGGTAATAACAACCGGAAGTGTAAATGCCGTCTCTTTTGTTTTCATTGCAAGAACGGCGGAAAATAACGCTGCAAGATACATGATGCATGATGCTCGACTCACGATGCATGATCCACGATCCATGATGCACGCCGTATGATTTTCTTTATCGTGTATCGTGTATCCTGCATCGTGAATCTTTTTTGTATCGTGTATCCTGAACTTTATATACATCACGAGCGATAGGAGACAGAAGAATCCAAATGGTGATGCACGATCCATGATGCATGATGCACGATACCCCCCTTTAATTCCCCCCTTAGTACGGGGGGAACGAGGGGGGTGTTGCCTTTATCGTGAATCGTGAATCGTGTATCGTGTATCGTGAGCGTTAGAGCCACAAGCCAATAGACAAGGATCGCGTTGAGGATATGTATTGCAAGATTGAATATATGATATCCGGTAACACCAAGCCCGTGCAATTTATAATTTAGTGCAAAGGTGAGAGAGGCAATATATCTCATTTTAAATGTGTGATATCCGTAGTTGCTTTTGAACCGTTCGGCCGTTGAAGGTTCAATAAAGAATCTTAGGTTTTTGATTATGGGATTATCTATAATATAGAAGTCGTCGTCGAAATGAAAGGGGGAATTGAGGGTATAGGCATAGGCAAGAGAACAGAGGACTATGACAACTATAATACCGACAACCCGTTTATTCAGGAGATGTACATTCGGCATGATAACTCTTAATATTTTGCCATACTATTGAATAAAAAATTCGTTTATTGCACCTTTGTTCCTTTTATTTGTTTTATTCTTTTGCCGAGTCTTAGCCACACATATACGCCGCTGCATACAAAAATAAATGTGATAATATGTTTTATGATAAGGCATGAGACATGATTTGTCTCAACAGCATTTGCCCACTCAAATCTTTTATAAGCAAGTATTCTCGGTATCCCGCCGACCATTATCCAGTAAATAGAAAATTTGGCAAGAAGGGTCATTCTGTGATGCATAGCCAGAAAATACTTAATCGCAGGCTCATCTCTCTTATCTCCGAGATTTTTTACCATCAACCACATAGTAACGCCGCTCGCTAATAAGGTGGCAATAGCAACATCATGAAAATAGTTATTCATCATTATAAAGACAGCAATTAGAGGATTCATTCTATCTCATATTTTTTTGAGATATTCTTCAGCAATATAAGCGATCCGTACCTGATCGATTTAACTCTCATCCTCGATAAAAAAGGCGAGAGAGGATAGAGAATAGTTGTTCTAATCTTTAGTGTTAATGAGCTTATTCAAAAGAATAGCAGATAACAGGAATCTTCCTCCTTCTTCCTTCCTGACAGTTTGATAAAAATCGCATTTCTCACAGTTTTTATATTTCTGCGCAAAACTTCCCTGAACCTCTCCCTTACAGAATGTCCCGGCTACAACCCAGCATGCCCTTCCTGCATTTTTGCCGTCGTGAATCCCATCGAGTCGTTTTTCTGTTGTTGCCGAACATATACCAAGTTCTTTGACCTTTTCGCCTCCGGGCTCTCTACCGCATTTCTTAGATTCCCAACAGTTCTTTTTCATTTTTACCTCCCCATTTTCACTATGCTATATTATCGAAATAATCGTTATGGTTGTCAATGAATAATCACCAACGAATCCTTTATCCCGGCCTCTTTAAATCCTTTTGCCCTGAAAAGACAGCTATCACACTTGCCGCAGGGGACAAAGCCGTGACGCGTAACACGTGACCCGTGATCCGTTTTTTTCTTATTACGCTTTACGTGTAACGCATTACGACTTTCTTGCGGGTCATAGCAGCTCCATGTTAACGAATAATCGAGACCGAGATTCATACCCTTCATGATGATCTCTGCCTTTGTCATATTGATCAACGGTGCATGTATCTTAAATCTTATCTGTCCTTCGACAGAAATCTTTGTTGCGAGATTGGCCATATCCTCGAAAGCCTTTAGATATTCGGGCCGACAGTCAGGATAACCGCTGTAATCAACTGCATTTGCACCGATAAAGATATTTTCAGCCTTAAGTATCTCTGCCCATGCGAGGGCAAAAGATAAAAAAATTGTGTTCCTGGCAGGAACGTAGGTGACAGGAATTGCGGATTTCGGAATTAGGATTTCGGAATTATCATATTTTTTATTCCGCATTCCGCATTCCGCAATTCGCAATTTTGGTACTTCCATCTCCGATGTTAATGCCGAGCCGCCGATCTCTCTTAAGTCAAACCTTATTATGAGATGTTTTTTGACCCCCAATACAGAAGCAACATCTTTTGCAGATTCAAGCTCTACCCTATGCCTTTGGTTGTAATCGAAGCTGACGGCATATACCTCATATCCTTCAGACTTTGCAATGGCAAGAACGGTTGAGGAGTCAATCCCGCCGCTTAATAGAAGTACAGACTTCCTTTTCATAAAAATGATGGATGATGCATGATACATGATTCACGATTTATGATATTTTTATCCTGCATCGTGTATCGTGCATCTTTAATATACGTCGTCTTTTGTCCCTTCTTTCCCATCAGTACCCGCGCTGAAAAGGATAAAATTGTCGCCCTCTGTTCTATAGATATACGGTCTTCCCCACCTGTCATTCGTCTTTGTTATCAGTTCGATCGCTGAGGGATAAGAGCCATTATTATATCCATATACCTCGATCCGGAATCTGATACCGTCTATATCTTCGGACGCTTTAATTACATCAATATTATCCTTTTTCAGAAATAACAATGATATTGGTGCAACAAAAATACTTATCAGAAAAACAATTGTCGTGACAAATTTAGCAAGAGGTATCATTTTCTTTGTTTGCAGAGTCGTTGCCGTTGTCTTAGGGGAAACAATTACAGGTGCAACCTCTATCGGCTTTATAATGCCCTTTTCCATAAGGGACACGAGGGCCTTTGATGCCTGGAAATTATCCATCTGGCTTGCATCGAGCATTACGCTGACATCACTTTCGCCGTCCACAAATTGGAGTATTTCTTCTTCATCCTGCGTGAGGTCGGTTTTAGGCCGTTCCTTCTTTACAAATATCGTATCGAGGGTAAGTTTGCCTTCTACCAGCGACCATTCATCCATTATGCGGAGACCCTCCATAAGGAGGTGCTGCGTATCGAGTGATATCGGTATCTCCCTATCAACAGGCACGCCCTGAGGGGAGAATTCATATATCCCCTCTTTCCAGTTGAAGAGCTGAACTACGGTCTCCGTTATCTGGGATATAATAACGTCCTTTAGCTGTTCTTTTTGTACAAGTCCATTTCTTATCAGAATATTTCCGATCTTTACCCCGGTAGACTGTTGTTCCTTAAGCACACTCTGAAGGTCTTCGTCCCTTATCAACCCTTTTTTTATAAGCAGCTTGCCGAGACGGTTTACCTCGGTCTTTCTTTTGGATTCCGCTGATACAACATTGCCCTCATAGAACAAAAGTCGCACATTGTCCATCCTGCCTTCGAGGGTGAGGATACCTGTTTTCCGCTGGAAATTCTGCAAGTCCGAAATCTTTTAAAGAACCTTCTAAAGCCATCCCCTGTTCAGCGTCCTCCTAATGGTAATATTAGAAATAAAATATAGAACAACTATCAATAACGATGAAAGCACTGTCAGCCACATGTGAGAGTATGAGAAAAGACCCGTAGAAAATAATGGATTCAACATTATTACTGTCAGCAAAAATAGAAATAGCCACAGGAATAAACTACCCTCAGATATCCTACCGGCACAGATGTGAGCTATCCCCGGAAAACCGAATGAAAGGATTTTGATGATCTTTCTCCTCTTGCTCTGAAGTTCCTGAACCTCCAGCACCCTCGTTACCCTTTCTCTCGAATCGAGTTCATCGAGCTTGACGATTGACTTGTAACACTGTTGACACATCTGTCCCCATAGTAGTTCCTTTGAACATTTGCTGCAAAGTATTGCACCGCACCTTGTACAACGATATGCCGTAAATTTCATGCGGGAACCGATCATATAAAAAATTACCACAAAGATCACTGAAACTACGACCGTCATGGCCGGATTCAACGGAGTGATTCTTACCAATTGCCGATACTTACTGTCGGCGTACTTCCATATTGCAGACATGGGGAGGGTTTCGTCAACAACAAAACGGTTGGGATTTTTGTTTGAAATATAGGTTCTGGAAAGAGAGCCCTTACTGAGTTTCCTGGCCTCAAGGAAATACTCCTCTCCCTTTGCAAAATCGAGCGTTTCCCGGGACACCTGACTGAGGTTATAATAAGCCGATACGAGAGGCTTCGCCTCAATGGATTTTTTGTAGAAATCTTTCGCCGAGACCAGATCGTTAATCCCATAATAACAATTCCCCAGATTTATATACACCATCGGGTCGGAAGATGTTGTAAGAATATTATTATAGATCGCTATCGCCTCCTCATATCGTCCTTCCCTTTTAAGTGCAAGACCATAGGAAAAAAAAGAGACAAAATCATTTTTTCCTCTAAGGACGGAAATGGCATGTTTATTATCGGTGCCTTCATTTACCGCTACTATAGCCCTGAGTTCCGGAGAGGACGAGGAAAGAAAGATATTTGCCGTACGTAAAAAGAAAGGTGATAGAAGAAGCAGCAATGCTGAGAGATAGATGACAGTTTTATCTATTTTTCTGAAATATAATCCTAAGAGGAATAGTGCGCCCACGACAAAAAACAAAGGTCCTAACAACGATAGCGGGATAAGGAGTAAAACAACCAATACCTTTTTCTTGTCTTCCGTTACGTCATGGGATAAAAGCGGTGTCTCTATAAAAAATCGGATACATATAACGACAACGAGTGTAACAACAAAAGAAGATAAGAGACTTATAAATAACAGACCTGTAATACCCCTGAGCCACCAGAAATTCCTTTTATAAGCCTTAAACCCCTCGATCATATAGTCCATGCTCTCAAATATCCCTATTGGTGTGAATGAAAAACTCTGCCTTCCAAGTTCAAAGTACACAGCCGGAAGGTTGGGAGAATGTCTCATTGCTTCGGTTAAAAGGGTTTTTGCATCCTTAGGGGTGGCCTGTGCCTTTTTTATTAAAGTATAGGCGTATGGTTCATTATTCTTTAGTCCCTTATCAAGGGTAGCCTCGTAAATACTATCGGAATCTTCTGCAGCATATAGCAATGGCAATATGCAAAATGCTAAATGTAAAATGCTAAATGCTAAATTAAGAAATACAATTTTTTTGATTTTTGATTTTTGACTTTTAAATTTTATTCTCAAGATTATTCCCCGATCTTCCTTTCAGTCCCCTGTATAAGCCTCTTTATATTCCCACGATGCCTCAATAATATCAAGAGCGTAATCATAGAAGCAATAATAAGTTCCGTTTTAGGACGATCAAACAAAAAGACATTTGCCGGCAAGAGACCGAACGACACAATTGCCCCCAAAGAAGAATATCTTGTTATAAGCACGACGACCAACCATATTATAAGTGTAAGTATAGCAATTCGCGGAGAATAAATTAACAGTACTCCAATGCCTGTGGCAACGCCTTTTCCACCTTTGAATCCGAGAAATATTGAAACATTATGCCCGAGTATAGAAGAAAGCCCCAGCAATCCCTCGTAAACAGGTCCTACGGATAAGTATTTCCCTATCGCAACAGCAGCGGAGCCTTTCAACACGTCTCCTAAAAGTGTTGCGACTGCAGAGCCTTTCCCCATAGTTCTCAAGACATTTGTTGCACCAATATTTCCGCTTCCGACCCGCTTTAAGTCAACACCTTTAATCCTCGCTATTATCACTCCAAACGGGATTGAACCAATAATAAAGGCAAGGATCAGAAGGAGAATTATCTTCATCGCAACCTTTTCCAGAAAGATACCGTGTACTGAACTCCCGATACAACCGACAACACAAGAGCTATCCATATGAATGTAATACCGATATCATAGAGGTCAAGCGGGAGATTATCCAAAATACTGCCCATTAAAATGAGACATAATACTGCAGTTATCTGGGCAGTAGTTTTGAGTTTTCCCCCCATCTCAGCAGGGATAACAATATCTTTTGCGAGTGCAACGACCCTTAGGCCGGTTACCAAAAACTCCCTGACAATAATAACTATCGCCATCCATGCAGACAATCTCTCCATATCTACCAAAACCACGAGGGCAGATATGACAAGAAATTTATCGGCCAGTGGATCGAGTATTATGCCGAACTTTGTTATCTGGCCCGATCGCCTTGCAAAGTAGCCGTCAAGAAAATCCGTGATGGCTGCCACACCGAAGACGATTGCACCTAAGAAAGGATGCCGGTAAACAATAGTAACAAAGACAGGGATAAGTACAATCCTGCTCAGGGTGAGGATTGTTGGGAGATTAAGCCTCAAGGTACTCACGTATAATCCTATCCCATAAACCTTTAGCCTTTAAAATAAAATCGGTGACCTCTCTCGCAGCACACCTACCGCCTCTGTTCCTGGTCACCGCTGTTGCATAAGACTTAACCTCATCCGACGAATCTGCAACTGCAAAGGAAAGCCCTACCCTTTTAAACAAGGGCAGATCCACTACATCATCTCCGATATATGCTATCTCGTTATCCCTGAGCAAAAACTTCTTTTTAATGCTTTCGTATGCAACTACTTTATCGTGACATTTCTGATAAACTTCGGTGATACCGAGTTCCTCAGCCCTTCTCTCGACGACCTTCGACTGCCTCCCTGAGATAATCGCAACCTTTACCCCTGCACCTATGAGCATCTTTATCCCATGACCATCGCGCACATTGAATACCTTGAATTCATTCCCATTGTTGTCGAGGATAATGCCTCCATCCGTTAAAACCCCATCAACATCGAGGATAAGGAGTTTGATATTTTTTGCGTGTTTTTCGAGTTGTTTTTTTGTCTTCAATTTACTTTCTACCCATTTTAAGATTTAACTCTATCTGTGCCGGCTCCTTAATAATCGCTTCCTTCATTTCCGGTATTTCATATGTTTGCTCGGAACTAACTTGCTTACTATTACTAACACCTAATTTTGCACCCTTCTCATCAAGAAATATTTTAACGGTTTTACGATTGAATCCAGGAATACCGAGATTGTGAAGGTCAGCACATGTAGGATGGTCGAGGGTAAAAACAGGGATATTCGCCTCTACAACTTTTTTTGCCGTTATATAGGTTTTTGAGCCTTTCGGGCCGTAGGGAATAAAAATAATATCTCCAAGCACACAGGCCATCCAGTTTCTTGCCATTATATTTTTTCTTGTTTGCCTTGTCTCGTCAGGCTCGCATACAGAGAGCATCAACAGTTCACCTTCCGCAGCGCGCCTGAAATACTCGTCACGTTCGGGGAATTCATGGAGCGGAGGATAAAACCGATCCAGCAAATATGATTCGTAGGTCTCGTTATTCAACCCCTTGGCAGAAAATAGTGTTAGTGTTCTGTTGCCGAGCAGTATATTCCTGCCTTTCTTGCTTGCATATCGGCCATATCCTTGAAATAAAGCCAAACGGAATATCTCCGACTCGATTATCGAGTGCCAGCTCCCTATATAATTCATATCGTATTCTCTTATCGTAAAAAGAACCTGATTTGTCTCCAATAATTCTATGCCGTGGCTCTTGTCAGAGCAGATCACCGACATGGTAAAACGGTCAAGAAGTTCAAGCTTGCCGTTATAAAAGATTTCAGGAGTTTCTTTGCCGAGACGTTCTTTAGCCTTGACGGGATATTGAGAGTCGGATGGGGTTATCACTCTATATTCCATAGTTTCCTCACGAGATCATTTATCTCTTGCTCAATATACTCTACAGATTTTTCTTTTTGTACCAGACTGTGCGATTCTTCGGATAATTCTGCAAGCCTCGTATGAATTTTATTATTAGCATTAAATTTCGGAATTGCAAGATTATTCATCACAGAAGGCGCGCCAAACCCGCGCCCCGCAGAGGAAAAGCTCTTGATGAAATCATCAATAATATCGGAATTGAGAATTGCACAGAGGTAGTGCGCTTCATCCTTATCATTCACCGCAAAAAACGACGTAGTGTCTGTTGAAATTATCTTCTTTGTTCCAAAGTCGGTTCTCATACCCGACAGAACTACTGCATTCATCTTTGAGGCCATGCGTTTCCATGCGACCCTATATTTTGCAAATGTGTATTCTCCTATTCCATACATTGCATAGAATTCTGTATTTTTTGCAAGCTCTCTTACCACACGTGACCCTCTGGAAAGTAGAACATCTTTAAATTGTTTTAGGTAGGCATAGGTCAATGGTACGTTTTCAATCATCCAGTCTTCTTCATAAGGCTCTCTTTTCTCAGGATTCTGTGATATTAAAAGATAAAAGTGAGATTTCATTCCAAACTTCACAATATCGCCGCCGCTCACTGCCGGGAATACCAAATCAGGCTCAATCGCCGTATGAACCGATTTAATCTTCCGCTTTCCTCTCTCGTGCATATTTTCTATCACAAGAAGACCATCCGGTCTGACCTCTTTCACATTAAGCCAGAAAACACCGTAAGGCTCTGTGCTTGCGCCACGATATGCTTGATATGTATTTGCTCCCTTCAATTTTGAGTAGTTTTTCATTACACCGGTAGTGGCTGTCTGCCAGGATGAAGATAACTTCTTAGGATTAACAGGAATTGCCTTTGACTTTTTTATCACACAATTAGCCTTCACCTCATCCAGATTCCATTCAGGCAAAATCCGCCCGATTCCTCTTTTCCGCTTCCATTCAAGGACTGGCAAGGGATAAGCTGTTTCCTCACCTTTTCTAAGAAAGAATATCGAGGTTTTATTTGCTGCCTGAAAGGGCTTTAAGTCAACCATATCTTCCATACTTAGAACTTTAAGCGGTATCTTTTTGTCTTTAAGTTCAAACTGCCTGAACCCTTCGCCTGCGCCCTTTGATTTAAAGACCTCCATAGTGATAACAAAACCGAGGACGCCCTTATCCTTGAGGTAGTTGTCAGCGCAGGCGTAAGTAAAGAGCATTGAGAAATCCTTTTCACCCGCACCAAGCCTTGTCTCATGTCCTTTCAAGGAAAATATGCCATATCTGTGCCACAAGTTAAGTGTTCTTTTTCTGTAGTATGCCGTTTTCACCGTTATCGTCGAGTTCTTTAATACGCCGATAAACCTGACTGAGAAGTTTGGCATCTTCTTCTGAGGGATTGAATTCTTTTCTAATCTGTTTTTCAAAACTTTCAGGTTCAATCTTACCTCTTAAAGCTACATCCATCATGGAAGTAAATTTATCTATGTGGCTTTTCTCCTGCATCGAAACAGGGAATACATAATCACCTTTTGTTGTAGTAAAGACTATAGTGTTGTCAAATGAAAGTTTCCCTTCTTCAACATAACGTGTGGGAGCGAGAACCGAATCGCAGAGATAAACAGGGATGGAGATGGGCCGTATGTAGGAAATAAGTTTTGAGAATGCAATCAGGTAGTTTGTCCGCGCTGCCAGAACTGCGAGAGGATTTAAATCAAACCCTGCTATGTTGTCGAGGATATGTCGGGACAGATCCGTTACATCAACCTTTTTTCGTTCCTCAGCATATTTTATCGAACGATTAATTGCCTGAACAAGGAAAGTGCCTGAACCGCAGGCAGGATCAAGAAAACGACTTCCTATCTCTCCGATGTATCCGCTCTTTTCTACCACATAGCCTGCAAGCCAGTCCGGAGTATAATATTCACCTAAATCGTGTCTGAGTTTTTTTGGAACAATCACTTCATACAATTTTTGCAGCAAGTCTCTTGTCCATTCAGGTTCAAGGATCGGCGTTGCAGGTTCAAAATCAGAGAGAGCCCGTACAATATCTCGAAAAACCCTTGCAATGCTGGGATTCCACCCATCGAGATACCATGAAAAGAAATCTGCCTCCAGAAAATTCACAATTCCACGGTCAACAAAATCCGCACCGCTTTCCAGATAAGCAAGCCTCTTGAATAGTTCATCGTCATCCATCGCTCCCAGTCCTTTAACGAACGACTCTATCGAGCTTTCGCGCTGGAGAGCAACAAGTTCAATAGCGATTATCTTCATAAAAAAGGCATAAAAGGTGTGAATTGCATAGAGTAAAGGTTTAAGGTTAGCGTCTGCTGGTATATTATATAATCCGGCGGTCTCCTCTGCCGTCATCTCTGCTTTTTCAAGCTCCTGACCATACACAACACCGAATATCCTGTCCCATTCCGTAAAAAAGGTCTTCACCCTCGACGGCGCATGCCTTCTCTGCGCCCTCATTACCTCAGAATATAGTTCAGAGACAGCCTGCCTTGTAACCTGGCAGGTCGGTGAAAACAAAGGACGTCGGGCCGATGCCCTGACAAATATCAAAAGATTGCCGATGCTTGCAGAACTTATCGGATAAGGCCCCAACACCTGAAAGCCGTGCCCGGCTTCAACCTCATAAAAAAGGGCAGCCTGTGCTTTGTCAATAGGTATTGGTGTCTGTAATATCGTGGGAACTTTAGTAAATCTTATAAAGAGGATATTTTTGCCATCAAGAGCAACTCCGACTGCCTTTTCAAGAAAATCTTCTTTCTGCTGCCCAAACTGTGTTGCCTGTTCAATCAGATATCGCTGAAGTTGCTCAACAACTTTCTTGACATTTGTTTTCTCTGAGAGTTTTCCCTGGAGTTTATATTCTATTGTAAGGTAACCGTAAACCGCATCGGCTTTTCCTTTGAAACTCGTGGCGGTTTTTTCATACTGCACAATATCTATATCAATCCCCATCTTCTTAAATACATTTTGAAGAAGGGGCTCCACTGCCATCTTTAGGTCTTCTTCTATTCTTGCTTTACAGGCAATTTCCTTGATCTCTTTTACGAGCTTTTCAGTATTTATCTGCCAGTATTTCTTTTCAGTTGTCATAAAATTAAATTTATTACGCTATCCCCTGCCTCAATATATCGTGCAGATGGATTATGCCTTTTGCCCTTTCGGTATCATCCGATACTACAAGTGAGGTGATCGAATTTTTTTCCATTACGGACAATGCCTTTGCGGCAAGTTCATTCTCCGAAATGGTCTTTGGATTTTTTGTCATTACCTCTTTTGCCTTCATATCGAAGAAGGATTTTCCCCATTTTTCTATGCCACGTCTCACATCACCATCCGTAATAATACCAATCATCTTTTTATCAAAACCCTCTACTACGGTAACACCGAGCCTTTTTGACGATATCTCGATAACCGCTTTTATCAACGGGGTATCCTCTGTTATCACAGGCAGCGAATCGCCGGAATGCATAAGGTCTTGAACCTTGATGAATAATTTTTTACCGAGGCTGCCGCCGGGATGAAAGAATGCAAAGTCTTCTTCCTTATAGCCCCGTTTTGTCAGAAGGGCTTCTGCTATAGCATCACCCATCGCAAGCGCGGCCGTTGTGGATGCGGTCGGAACGATCCCCAACGGGCAGGCCTCTTCTTT
>JACQXD010000080.1 GCA_016208875.1 Nitrospirota bacterium | reverse complement strand
CGCAAGACCGACCGACTCGAGAGCGCCCCTTTCAACCTCTTTTACAGCAGCATTTATCTCATTTAATGACGAGGCCGTCTCTTCCGAAGATGCCGACAGCAGTTCAAGGCTTTCGGCAATCTCTTTTATCGAAGCACTCATCTCCTCTATGGATGAGGCCGCATCGGAAGCGGAGACCGAAAATACATTTGCACTTTCGGCAACCTTCTCTATCGAGGTCGTCATCTCAATCGTTGAGGAAGATACTTCATCGGCAGAAGCGGCAAGACTATCGGCGCCCATCGATACAGAAGATATTGAATTATCGATCTCTTCTACGAATATTGCGGTTTTCTCAACCGTATCTCGCTGAATATTTGCTCCTTTTAAAACCCTATCGGAAGATGAAGCTATATTCATCGTTACGTTGGAAACACTGTCCGTAATCGCTCCGACCCGTGTAATCATATCTTTCAGATTAGATGCCATTCTATTTATCGCCCTGCCCAGTAATACTATCTCATCATTACCGCCCGTCTCTATCACGGTTGCTAGGTCCCCAGAGGCCATCTTTTCTGAAACATCTTTCATATGCATAATTGGCCGGATAATAACCCGATTGGTGAGCATTCTCATCCCAATGACAAACAAAAATACTGCAACAGCAATGCTTATGGATAGGATAGCAACACTTTTCTGTAAATTGCTCGAAATGGCTGTCCCGTTAAATCCGATCTTAAGATGACCGAGAGGTAACCCACTGTCATCGGAGATTTTTCGCTCTATGACTATGAATGAAGACGCACTCACCTTAGTTTCTTTAGTCAGTGGCTTATTCTGTGAATCATAGAATATGGCAAAATCCACCTCAGGGTCTTTCGTTATCTCATGAATAAGATTGTCGAGGGCAAGGTAGTCAAAATTCCTATAAGAAGGAATGCTCACCTTAGACATAAAGTCTGCTGTAGCATTGGCTTTGGATTTCAGCATGTTCTTAATAGTTGAAACACTATTCATTGCCATAAACATTCCCAGCAGGGAGAGGAGCAGAACAGTCAGTATAAGCATCGGGACCATGAATTTTTTGCCGACAGTGTTGAATGAAAAAAGTCTCATTTTTCTCCTAAATCTTATTGGTTAGGGGGCGGGGGGCGGCATTGCCGCCCCCTATTAAAGTTTATTCAAATTTGAAATCAAATGTCTTTGTCACACCTGCTTTTTTAAGCAGTGAGAGTGTGTGTTTAAAATCTTCTTTTGTTGTCTTGATATAGCCCTGAATACTTAACTTTTCCTTCACCGTCTGAGCCTCCGGAGAGGTGTCCCCCTTCAAAGAAAGCAGGGCTTCAGAGATCTTCGAGGCAATTTTTGGGTCAGCCTTCTTCGATATCATCAGAGTCATATCAGGGTTTTCACCTTTATCCTCTCCTACCTTCTCGATGGTTGGATAGTTTCCCTTCTCTTTATCCCACACACGATTCTTCGCTATAGCTACATCGGCAGCGCCTTTTGCAAGGGCATCGATTGCAGCTCCATGAGAGGCAGCCATATTAGTTGTTGTCTTTGCAGTCTTAATATTCGGGATAGAGCGGTAGAAGAACTCTCCCGCGGAGGCAACAGCACAGTATATTACCCTTTTACCCCTGAAATAGTCTGCGGAAGCTGTGAATTTAGGTGAACCCTTTGGTGCAATGATAACCGCCCAATATGTGCTGTATCCTTCCTTTGACAGAGGTCTTATTGATGGAACAGCGAGGTCTTTGATAATCAAGGTTCCCGCAACCCCTGAACCACTGAACATCGCATCCCCCTCTCCTGCTGTAAACATCTTTGCTGCGGCAGTATAGTTGGGAGCACCAACAAGAGAAGCATCGACGCCATTTTTCTTTAAATATGCGAGCAGCGGTTGATATTTCTCTGCAGCGCCTTTATCGTCCTGCATAATGACGATCTTAAATTCGGCTGCGTTTGCAAAGCCGTACATTAAACTGACCATAAATACCATAAGAAGCATGCACAATAAGCTCTTTGTTTTCATAGACCCTTCCTCCTTTGTTTGGTTTCTGCCTGTAAGACAGGCTTAAATCTATATTGTTTTCTCAACAACCGTTCGTGTTACATCTCCTCGTAATCTCCCATGCTATCCATTTAGGCGCAAATTCCATGATGTTTATTATACCTTTAATCTCATAAGTTTTTCACTCCAGATATTCTCCTCTATAGAATCCAGCAACGGCTTAAAAGTTGACGGGTCGAGGGCGGATATGGCGACTGCATTATAGCGGAAGGATATATTTTTTACCTCATCTGCAGGAAGTTTATCTGTCTTATTGAATACTATAATCCTTTTTTTGTCGTTGAGACTCAATTCTTTAAGTATGTTCTCAACAGACTCTATCTGCCGTTCGAACCTCGGATTGGATATATCCACAAGGTGGAGGAGCATATCCGCATCCTGAAGTTCTTCGAGAGTTGACTTAAAGGCCGACATTAAATCCTTTGGAAGGTCTCTTATAAAACCGACCGTATCGGTAACAATAATCTCCCTTTCTCTGGGAAACCTCAATCGCCTGCTGGCAGTATCGAGGGTAGCAAACATACGTTCCTCAACTAATACTTCGCTCTTTGTCAGAAAATTCAAAAGCGTTGATTTACCCGCATTGGTATAACCTATAATCGAGACTATCGGTATATTTTTTCCAACCCTTCTTTGCTTCCTCTGCCTTCTTGCCTCGCTCAAAGCCTTTAGCTCTTTTTCAAGCAGGATAATCCTGTCCCTAACCCGCCTCCTGTCTATTTCAAGTTTCATCTCGCCGGGTCCTCTTCCTCCGATACCGCCCATAAGCCGTGACATCGCAGTACCTTTGCCGGTTAATCGCGGCAGTCGGTATTTAAGCTGTGCCAGTTCAACCTGGACTTTTCCGTCTCTGCTGTGTGCGCGTCTCGCAAATACATCCAATATAAGTTGGGAGCGGTCGATCACCTTAAGTTCCGTAAGCTCTCCTATCGCCTTTACCTGGGAGGGATTCAAATCCTGATCGGATATCAACAGCGTTGCACCCTTATTGAGCGCATTAATGATCACCTCTTTAAGCTTACCCTCACCCATCAGATACTTAGGATTAATTTCCTTAGGCCTCTGGATTACGGTATCGAGAACCAGTACATCATTCGATGCTGCAAGTTCCTTAAGCTCTTCCAGAGAATCTTCCTGCTCATATTTTGGCCTTTGAGATACACTTATGAGAATAGCTTTTTCACGGATATCCTTCTGGGCAAAAATTCTGCTTCTGTCCATCTCATTTTCAAGCGATTCTACAAAAGACGGGAAGTCGAGATCGAATCTATAAAAGTTTATTGGAGACAAAATCTCGACCGGATTCTCCGAACCCTGCGGCATAAGATTGGCAATATAAATATCTTCGGGCAGGTTATCTTTTATACCTATCGCAGCAATAATATCGAGCCTAAGAAGGGCAAGGTCGGTTACGTCATCCTGATTCAGAGGTTCATTTCTTAAATGCGTATGTACAAGTCTTAATCCCCGAAGTGCACGTCTGCCCAAAGGAAAATCTTCAAGTCCCGGGATGAAGATACCCCTTGCATCTCCGACGATAACGTGGGTTATCTTTCCACCCCGCGTTACCAAAAGACCTATCTGCCTTCCTATCTCGGAGGAAAGCTCCGTAAGGTATTTTGCAAGTTCGGGTGTGATTATCTTGTCACGGGGAATCTTTCGACGGTAAATCCTTTCGATCGAGTGTAAGTAACTTCCCTTCAGCCCGGCTATATTACCGTAGATTAACGGAATGTCTTAACCCCTAAAAAATATCTGATGCACGATTCATGATGCATGATTCATGAGATTCTTTTATCCTGTATCGTGTATCTTGCATCGTGCATCTTGCATCGTGTATCTTGTATCGTGCATCATGTGATTAGACCTTAAACTTCTGAATTTCTGCAAGCAGGGTCTTCGCCTCTTCCCCCATTGATTTTATAGCTACATTCATCTCATCGGCAATACTAACGGATTCGCCTGCGATCTTCTTTATGTTCTCAATGGATTTTACTATCTCTTTGCTTTTTTCTCTCTGTCTGGATGTTGCACCGGCTATCTGTTCCGCCTCATGAGATACATTTCCTATGGTCTCCGAAATCTGCTTACTCCCGGCGGACTGCTCGGCAGTTGCAGTCTTAACATGGTGGGATAACTCTTTTATACGATCTACCGCTTCTATAATCAATCTGCTTCCCTTGCTCTGCTCTTTTGTTGCCTTTGATATGTGATCTATCTGCTCGCTCATACTCCTGATCGCTTCCGTTATCTGTTTTATGACCGCAGCCTCTTCGGTCGTTGCCTTTTGTATTAGCTTTGCCTTTTCCGTAGAGAGTCGGGAACTGTCGAGAATACTCTTTAAAGCTAAATTTACCTCTTTGACAAGTCTTACCCCCTTTTCAACGCTCTGCGTACCCTTTTCAGCCATCTCGACACTCGCCCTCGTTTCGCCCTGGACGGATTCTATGAGGGCTGCTATCTCTTTTGTGGATATGGATGTCTTCCCTGCAAGACTTTTGATCTCATCTGCAACAACCGCAAATGACTTCCCCTGTTCTCCTGCCTGTGCGGCAAGAATGGCAGCATTAACGCAAGACCGACCGACTCGAGAGCGCCCCTTTCAACCTCTTTTACAGCAGCATTTATCTCATTTAATGACGAGGCCGTCTCTTCCGAAGATGCCGACAGCAGTTCAAGGCTTTCGGCAATCTCTTTTATCGAAGCACTCATTTCCTCTATGGAAGAGGCAGCATCGGAAGCGGAGACCGAAAATACATTTGCACTTTCGGCAACCTTCTCTATCGAGGTTGCCATCTGGATTATCGATGCGGATACCTCTTCGGCAGAGGCTGCAAGACTGTCGGAGCCTATAGAAACGGAAGATATCGAATTATCGATTTCTCCTACAAAGCTTGCGGTTTTCTCGACCGAATCCCGCTGCTCATTAGATCCTTTAAGAACTCTATCGGAAGATGAAGCTATATTTGTTGTTACGGCAGAAACACTGTCCGTAATCGATCCTACCCTCCGCAGCATATCTTTAAGATTAGACGCCATCCGGTTTATTGCCCCGCCTAATAAAGCGACCTCGTCTTCCCCTTTCGTCTCTACCTCTACGGTAAGATCACCGGCTGCTATACGTTCCGCAGCCCTTTCCATCTTCATGATCGGTGTTGTAATAAATTTAGAAACGGAAAAGTAAACTAACCCGAGTGCCAGCAAAAAGCTTAAGGCAGACGCGCCGAGTGCCCAGAATATCAGTTTATAAATCGGGTCATTTACAGAACCGGCTTTGACGCCGATACGGAGCGCAGCAACCTGCTTGCCCTCGGCACTATTCAGAGGCAATGACAGGTCATAGAATGTATCGTAATGCTGTATCAGTATTTTGTTTGAAGATGCAGCGTTCAAGGTCACTTTATCCGTAAGTTCCTTGCCCGCAATTGCTGCATCGTTATGGAATAACACCTTCCCCCTTGTGTCGATTACCATGGAATATGCTATATCCTTATCTCTTGTAACGAGTTCCTGAAGTTTTTCGTTTGCGCCATCTATGGATTCGACCGGGATACCAAGGTTCAATGCCTTTCCAAACTCCCGCTGCATCCCCTCGGCAATAGCAGTCGTCTTTAAGTGTAATGCATTCTTAAACTTACCCGATGCGACAAAAGTCAGAACGGCAGTATTTAAACCGAGGGCAAAAAGAAGAACAAGGGCAATCATAAGGATTGATCTTATCTGAAGATTCAACTTTGATATCATCCTGAAAATACTCCTCATTCGTCATTCCGTGCTTGACACGGAATCCATGGTTCGACAGGCTCACCATGACACATTGTCACTTTTGCCTCATTGCTCACTTTGCGGGTTCAGGTTTGTAACCTGAACCCAAGCTCTTTTGTTCATAATCAACTACAGGGTTCAATTTACAAAATTGAACCCGCAGATGAGTTCAATTTACAAAATTGAACCCGCAGATGAAGTTCAATTTACAAAATTGAACCCGCAGATGAAGGCAAAAAGAAGAACAAGGGCAATCATAAGGATTGATCTTATCTGAAGATTCAACTTTGATATCATAGATATTATTTTATACCGTTTGGTATGTACTGTCTACTATTTTATAATCCTGGTTGCAGAGGTGAGAATATCGAACGGCACCTTGAGGTCTATTGCAGTTGCCTCTTTTAAGTTAATAATCATCTCTATCTTCTTCGGAATCTCAATAGGTATACTTGCAGGTTTTGCACCTTTAAGTATCTTAGAGACCCTCTCGGCAGCTTCCCTGCCCTGTTCATTGGGGTCTGCCGTGAGCGTCAATATTATTCCCCTTTCTTCGCCGCCGCCTATAGTCGTAGCCGTAGGTATCTTCCCCTTACGGGCAACTCCAACAACATTATCTACACACTGCATCGCACTGCAGCTCGTGGTTATAAAAAGGGCATCGACATTAGATATCTTTGCAGCATCGCCGAATCTCTTTATATTGAACCTTACCGATTGGAATCCATACTGCCCTTCGAATTGCTTAACCTCCTCTGCCTGTTTTACCGTGTCTCTCTCGGAGTCATTGAATACGATACCGAGCTTTGAAAAATTCGACATTCCCTTTAGATTTTTAACGACGCTCGCAACCGGTACTTTCGAGCTAATTCCCGTAGCATTTTTTCCTATTATCCCTACCGCCTGCGGATCATAAACTCCGGCGAATACAACCGGTATATCCGAAGACTCGTGGATAACCGCAAGGGCTGCAGGGGCACCATAAGCAACTATAATGTTGACATCCACGGCAACGAGCTTTCTCGCCGCATTCATCCATGCCATCGTATCCGGTGCAGGTGCCTGAACAACAACATTTACCTTTCCTGCACCAAGTCCCTCGGCAGACAACCCTTCAAGAAATGCCTTATGGATAGTCTTATAATATGGGATATCCCCCGTCATAATGATACCAACGGTTTTCTCTACAGCCTGAGCCTCAACTGCAGCAATAAATAATACCGATAAGATCACGATCGAAATGATTGCTGTTCCCCTTTTCATAATCTTTATTAAACCTCCTGCCCGGATCAAAATTAAGAATTCTATAATTTTGCAATCTGAATTTTGATATTTTTTTTTACCACTTCTTTGATACGGTAGCCATTACGATCCGAACAATTCCATTTTCGGTATCGTCATATGGGTTATCGATTATATCTCTGAAGCTGTTATATTTGTATCTTAGTCCCACTATCCAATTGCCCTTGAACATGTATTCACCCATAATAGAGTATAAAGTCTCCCTTACGTTTAGCTCCGAAAACGATGAAATAGATTCGGACAGAGCCGACGAATCGAAATTGCCCTTACCTTTTATCTGATTTACCTCTGCATTTAGATTGATATTCTTTTCAGGTACATAATTTATATTAATACCATAACTATGTGCCGTATCTTTATATTTTACACCAGTCTCCTCTGTGAAGGACGGATCGGCATCGGTATTTTCATAGAGAAGGTCCTGCGTTATTTTATTGCGGATATAGGCATAATTCGGGGTCATGGAAAGGTTTTTCAGGATAACAAATGTGATGCTTCCCAGCAGCCGATCCCTCTGCCCTTCCCTGTTTTTGGCAGTTACCTGTACATCATCGACAACATAGTCGAGTTTATCTCTTTCATCACTGATAAGGTTATAACTTAGAAGGCCATTGGCCCAGGTCACGGGATTCCATGACAACGATATATTAACCTCGTCGGAGCTGTCGGGCTGCGTATTATATGCAGGGGCGTCTACCTCCTGATGCGTATACTTTGCCCTTAAGTTCATCTTATCCATAATCCTGGTATTCGCGGATAAAGAAGCAACATCCCTCGCCGTAATCTTCGGCAGCTTCCATTCATCGGAGTTATCCCTGTCCGTCCTCTCATACATATACTCGGCATTCAACGTCAATCTGTTTATCGGCCTGTATCTCATCGTCCCTGAAAGCGTATCTATACTCGAGGAGATCGAAGGTTTCACATCGGTTGAAGAGGTATAAACGGAATATCCCAGATAGTTTGCCGGAATAGTATCGGGATTATCCATCTCCGTCTTCTTGTGCTTGTACTTTATATAAAAAGTCATATCTTTATAAGGGATATATGTCAGATTCCATGACCCTATGAAGTAATCCGCCTCTGCCTTACTGTCATTGTTCTTTCTGTCCATCCATGTTACTGTCGCTGCAGAGACAATCCGTCCCGTATATGAGGTATGCAGCTTCAGTGTTGTAGTGGAACCTTCGAATTCGGGTCTGTACCCGTATAGAAGCGTATTGCCGCTATAAGTATTTTCATAAACCTTTTCTCCTATAATATTAAGTTTTTTCCTGTTATGAGATATATCCATTTCGACAGGGCCGATATGACTATTTATTCCGATGGTACCATCCTTCGATTCCCAGTCAACCTCTCTTTCACGGGATGCCCTTTTACTCGAGCTGTAGCTTTCCAAAAATCTCTGCTGTTGTGAACCGTGATTATCGATAAAACTTCCATTGGCATATAGATGAAAAGGAAAATCAGGCGTCTTAAACCTTAAAAACAGATTACCTGAGGTATTGATTATGTTATATTTTTCGTCTGCATCTTTTTGGTCAACTGTATACAAGTCTGAAGTGCCTGAATCCACCAGTGTTATATTATCAAGATTATGGAAAACCTTTCTTGTCAGCCCCCGAAACATAACAATATCTCTATAGGCATACCGGACATCGCCGAAAAAGTCGTCTTTATTTAAAATATCCGCATCGAGATGCAACCTATGAGGGAATGGAAAGACCGTCAGACCTAATCCTACGGAAAAAGAGGAACGGGGGTACTCATATTCCGCTGCCTTTTCAGAACCGGTAAGGCTTAAAAATCTGTATCCCGCAAGTCCGTAATATTCCGGGTTTATCTCGGGAAAATGATATACATCGCTCTCCATCTCAATATTACTATCCGTACCTGTACTCTCGGCAAAAACTGCACCGTTAAAAATAATCAGGACTATACATAGCGATAAGATTAATTTTGCCTTCATTATTTTCCTCCTATTACAGAGCTATAAGAAATCACTGGATAAACCTCCCCTTGCCGCTCGCAGAAGGAATATCCGTACCGTGAATAGTCGAATGACAGTCGGTACACCTCGTATAATATGAACTCTTTGACTCAACAGACGATGTACTCGATATCCTGTGCCCTTCATGACACTGAAGACATAAAAAGGGCTCCCTTACAATAAGGAGATTGTTATTTACCGAACCATGCCAGTTGTGACATGTACTGCAGTTTTCCATTGTCTCTGCATGTTCATAGACGTAAGGGCCTTCTTTATCTGCATGGCACTGTGTACATTGCTCTTTTATAGTATTTTTTCTGAGAAGCTTTTCCGATAGAACCCCGCCGTGAGGATCATGGCAATCCGTACAAAAAACCTTTTTTTCCGGAACCGGATGATGACTCGGAAGGGAAAACTCCGCCCTCGCCTCCTGATGACACCTGTAACACATTTCGGATGTTTCTTTCGGGCTTACGATCAGATCGGGCCCCTTATGAATCTTATGACAATCCGAGCACGAAACATCGTTAATCGAATGTGTAGCTGCATTCCAGTTGTGGAGATTGAATGTCGCATTTGCGGTATGGCATTTGAGGCATATAAGCGATAATGCCTGCGCAGGAAGGGTTTTGAAGTCAAGCAACGTCTCGAATTTACATTTCGTTTCCTTCCCCTCTTTTCTATCCTGCTCGACTTTTTCAGGTGTGATGCCTTCTATGGCGAGACTTCCCGGGCCATGGCATGACTCACAATCAACAATAGGCATCCCCGATTTTTTAGACAACTGCGCGCCCATAGTGCTTGCCTCAAAATTATGCTTTATTCCGTCATGCGAATGACAGGCTGACAGACATCTTGCTGTCCCGACATAATCCGCATCGAGCCGACCCGCAATCATCTTCTCATATTCCTTGACCGGCATTATCGGCCGCGACACCCTTAGTGTTTCGCATCCGGCAAGTATAAAAATGCCCGAAAGAAAGACCAATAAATATCTTTTATATATCATAATAATCCTCCTCAATAAATCAAAAGACCATATGCCATTGTCCTACTCCTAAAAAATTCATTTCCAAATTTATCAATTAGCATTTATCATTTTGCAATTTGCAATGATAAATTTAACCTGATTCGCTCCTTACGGATATGTATACACAGTAGCCGGCCTGTCATCACCCGTTGAAGGCCTTGAACCTGCAAGGGTAGTTCCGGTCATCTTTTCATATGAATCCCTGAGAAGTTGTACTGCATATCTGAAATTATGGACATAGGCTCCACCCTCTTTATTAACAAACTGAAAGTTAAATGCAGCCTCAAGCTGACCAACTGTCCATGTCTTGTTCCGGCAGTCAGGATTGCTATTGGTACGGCACGTAGGATCATTCCAGAAATACGGGTAATTAATAGAGTCGTAATAGATTCCCTGACTCTTTAGGTAATCCTCTATCTTTGTCTTCAATCCATCTATCTCGGTCATTGGCCGTCCCAAAACGCCATCGCCGTCCATATCTCTGAAAGCCCCGATTTCTTCAAAACTCTTTACGCTGCCGTGGCATTCTTCGCATACTGAAGTGGCCGGCCTCATCGTATGGCCACCCATGTTTTCGCTGGACAGATTCGCCATATGACAACCTGTACAGAGCATGGTCTGATGGAATGCGTTTCCGGCTGTATAAGTCATACTTGAATACTCAAACCCTTTAAGACCGAATACTACGGCACCGGCAGGCATATAATGCGGGTTGATGAATGAAAAATTAGATATCGTCCCCCAATAGTCATAAGCATCTATGGGCCCGGGGCTTGTCCATGACTGGAATTTCTTGTATACGCTCCCTCCGCTTTCCCGGCCCTGATGGCATGTAATGCATGTAGCCGATGCGCCCGCATCAAGTGTCGAATCCACTACATATGTCGTAGAACTTCCACTTACAAGTTTCACACTCCCTGTCTTTCTAAGCCTTTGGTTGTCCTTAGTCGGATAACCCTGTGCATCATGGCATGCATTACAGGTTATATGATGTGCTGCTGCATTTGTTGCCCAGGCAGTCCAATTTGGATAAATAGTGTTGCTCGGATCTACGTATTGCGCATATCCTATTCCAGAGTGGCAGCGGATACATGAACCTGAAATATGATTATACGTAAACGCCGTAGCATAAATATTTGCATGACCTGAGCTATACCACTGTCCGTCAATCTCCATGAGATCTATATCCTCATGCGTATTGTGATAATCATGACAGCTCGCAGCACATTGATTGGGATTTGCCTTAGTGACATAACCCATCCCATCCGCAGCCCACGAAACCGCATTATCGAGGACATAGCCTTCGATCTGAGTAGTCGCACCTGTTGTAAACCAATTGCCCGTGGGGTCCAGTCTCCAGTTATCATAGTGGGTGTCGACTATATCGCTTTTAATAGCATCTATACTTGCAGTAGATTGCGTAGTACCGTGACATTCAACACAATCCTCGGAGGTCTTTGTAGTAGAACTGCCTGTCTCAATGAATTCCTCAACGCCGCCGCAGCCGATTATCAATAAAAAAGCAGAGAAAATAATATATCGAAAAATCCTTATCATTGCTTGCCCTCCTTAAAACTTCTTTTCTCCCATGTCTATAAACGTTTTCTAAGAATATAACAGCAACTATTTAATGTCAACAAAAAAATCACAAAAAACTTAAATAGATTCATAAACAAAAATTATATATCCGAGATCGCTGAAAAATACCATAATTATACGAAATTAATTAGATTCTAAACAATGAAATAATTATTATTTTCATGAGGTTAGAATAATTCACCGTATTAGAAAACTCAGACTTGTTAGAAGAAATACTTTTAATGGTTTCGCTCTATATTTTTAGCTTTACAACGGGGTAAAATATCAAAATGATTACCGGCGAAGAAAAGGCATGGGAAAATCTGAGAGACCTCCATCATTCCGATGTATGTAAAAAGGCTGGAGTTTATTATAATCCTGACGATGGAAATTATGTACTGAAGTCCTTTGGTATGGATTTCTTGATCCATCCAGTCAGGCAAGAAATAAAAAATACCTCACCTGAGGGAGAGAACATAGTTAAAAGACTCGGCTATTTCTTTAACCTCTCGGTTTTATGCTATCTAATCAATGCTCAGGACATATCTCCATCAGGCAGGCTTGTTAAACCGATTAGCCTTAGAGGTGGTGACATTTTTTTTAGAGGCACACATGTCTTACCCTTAGACAGGATTGCAGAAAAGTATGGGAACGACAGGCAGGGTTTTATTGAGAGGAGCAGAGAACTCGATGGAGAAATCCTTCATTATGGTGATGTCTCGGTAAAACTCTTGCCCGTTCCCCGTATACCGGTTACATTGATCCTCTGGCTTTCGGATGAAGAATTTCCAGCAAGGGCAGATTTACTATTTGATTCGACATGCGAGCAGCATGTACCATTGGATATTATATGGTCAATTGCAATGTTGAGTGTATTGGTGATGCTATAATGTGACAATAACCAAATTCTAAGCACCAATAATCAAATGAACCTCCCCGCCGCAGAGACGGCTCATTCCCGCTTGTCGGGAATCCTTCTGACCCACTCTTTGGAAAAGAGGGGTTAGGGGAGATTTATTGAAAATTTATTTATTCAAAAATCCCCCTTCATCCCCCTTTGCCAAAGGGGGAATATAAGGAGGACACCCCACAGCAGAGACTGTGGGGTATTGAAAATTTAATAAATTTCAATGACCAAATTCCAATTATTTGGTGTTTGAAATTTGGTTATTGGTAATTATTTGGTGTTTGAAATTTGGTTATTGGTAATTATTTGGAGCTTGAAATTTGGCTATTGGGATTTATTATATGAACCGTAAGCTTATAGAAAAAGCAGATGCCCTCCTCTCAAAGGAAAAAGGTACTGTATTTAAAGACCCCGGCGGCAAGATAAACATCTGCCTCATTTATCCGAACACTTATTATGTCGGCATGTCGAATCTCGGATTTCAGGGCATCTACACGCTTCTGAATGAAAGAGACGATGTGGTATGCGAGAGGTCGTTCCTTCCTGACGAAGAAGATATTAACGAATATATCAGGACTGAAACGGAAATATTTTCTCTTGAATCCAAAAGGCCTCTCAATAGATTCGATATAATCGCATTCTCGGTCTCATTCGAAAACGACTATCCGAACATACTGAGAATCCTTGAACTCTCGAATATCCCGATAAGGTCGGGCGAAAGGAAGGCATCACATCCGTTGATCGTTCTCGGAGGCGCCTGTGCATTTTTTAATCCGGAACCGATCGCAGATTTTATGGACATATGCTTTATCGGCGAGGCAGAAGAAATGCTTCAAGAGTTTCTCGATGTTTATAATGGATCAGAGACAAGAAAGGTGCTTTATGAGAGGGTATCAGGGATAGAAGGTGTTTATGTACCACGATCCTATAGAGTAGGATACGACAATAACAATATCCTCCGAAGAGAAAAACTATTGGAGACTGCACCGGAAAAAATTAGGAGGAGGTTCATTAAGGATATCTCTACTTATAGACTCAGGCCGTCTATCATAACCACGGAGACCGAATTTTCCAGTATGTTCCTTATCGAGGCAATGAGGGGATGTCCGTGGAAATGCAGGTTCTGTGTTGCAGGGCATATTTATAATCCTCCGAGAAAAAAGGATATATCAATCATTAAAGGAGAGCTCATCGAGGCATTGAAATTAACGGATAGAATAGGACTCGTAGGACCATCCCTTACCGACTATCCTTATATTAATGATGTCCTTAGAACAAACGGTGTAGATTTTTCGATCACTTCATTGAGAGCAAGCAGGAAGAGTGCCGAGATTGTAGGATTAATGAAAGGTCATAAAAGCGTTTCTATTGCTCCGGAGGCAGGTACGGAGAGATTGAGAACGGTAATTGACAAAAAAATAACAGAGGATGACATCATCGAAACCTCTAAACTTATCTTTTCGGAAGGGATAGAAAATCTCAGGCTATATTTTATGATCGGCCTTCCTACGGAAACGGAAGACGACATCGAGGGGATTGTATCCCTCGCAAAAAAGATCAGAAATGTCTCGGAAAAAGGCAGTATAACAATCACGCTGAGCACCTTTGTACCCAAGCCGTTCACACCATTCCAATGGCATTCGATGGAGAGAATAGATGTTGTTAAGCAGAGGCTCAGGACGATAAAAAAATTGCTGCTTCCGATCAAGGGGATAAGGGTATTTCACGACGTCCAGAAATATGCTTACATGCAGGGTCTCTTTTCGATAGGCGACAGACGGATTTCGAATGTTCTGGAGTCCATGCTTAAAATCAACGATTGGAGAAAGGCATGTATTGATTCAGGTATAGACCCGGATTTTTATATACTAAGGAAAAAAGACTTTTCAGAAAACCTTCCATGGGACTTCATTGAGTCAGGATTATCGAAGGAAAAACTCTGGGAAGAATTTCAAAAGGCTATTACATCAAATCCAGAATAAATTATTCTTCAAGTCTGCCGGTGCATGAGTAAATAGAAATCTTGTCAGCCGATTAACAGTCTATTTCTTCTTTATTGTCAAAATAATAGCTAAGGGCATCAAATAACTGTGAAGGGGTTATATTGGGATAGCCGTCAAGTATCTCCTCGACGCTCATACCTGAACGATAATGGTTGATTATTGAAGCAACAGGAATCCGTGTGCCTTTAATAACAGCTTTACCTTCATATTTACTTGGGTCTTTCTCTATGTATAAATGTGCAGTTATCGGCATTCCGATCCTCCTTGTCAGACTGATACAATAATACCAGAAAATTCACAGATTTGCATAACAGATCGTTTTCTTAATATGCCGGACGATATGTCTTTCATATGTTCCTGTACTCCTGGTACTCCTGGAACTGGTACTCCTGGGGAACTGGTACTCCTGGGGTCAATTCGGTCTGTACTCCTGGGGTCAATTCTTTAATCTTGACAAAATAAAGTTTGACATGATATAAACTTATATGGCGAGACCATTGAGGATACAATATGCGGGAGCAGCTTACCATGTAACCTGCCGGGGTAACGAGAGAAAAGAAATATTCAGAGACGATAAAGACCGTACGGTATTTCTTGAAATTCTAATGCGTTCCCGAAAGACGTACAATATAAAACTTTACAGCTATGTCCTGATGAATAACCACTTCCATCTTCTAATCGAAACACCTTTAGGCAACCTCGGAGAATTCATGCGGCATTTCAATATAACCTATACCGGATATTTCAATCGCAGGCATAAGAGGGCGGGGCACTTGTATCAGGGCAGGTACAAAAGCCTTGTAGTTGATAAAAACGAATATCTTTCAGTGCTGTCAAGGTACATACACCTAAATCCTGTACGTACAAAGACCTTAAGACAAAAGAGCGATAAAGAAAAGATTGAATATCTTATGGATTACAAGTGGAGCAGTCTTCAGGGGTACATAAACAAAAAGAAGAAGGAAGGGCTTATAGATTACGATCCGGTATTGGGGGAATATGGAGGCGATAGCGACGAAGGGCGGAAGGGATACGAAAAAAGGATAAAAGCTGATATAGAATCCGGTCTTGAGATAAAAGAAAAGGTAATAGGACAGAGCATAATAGGCGGGGATGCGTTTGTTGAATGGATAAAGAGAAATATTATAAAGGGCAAAAAAGACAGGGAATGTCCGCCTCTTAGGGAGGTACAGAGATATCGTGCAAAAGAAGAAATAATAAGGGCAATAGAAAAAGAGACGGGGAAAAACTTGGAAGAAATAAAGACACAAAGAGGAGGCTTAAGGCAGTTGACGATGGATGTGCTTTATAGAATTGGAGGGCTCAAAGGGGTAGAAATCGGCAGGGTATTTGATGTAGACTACAGCACGGTGAGCCAAGGAAGAAAACGGTTGCTGGAGAAGTTGCAGAAAGATCGGAAACTCAGGGGTCTGTTGGATCGCATCGAGAAGGGTTTGTCATTATGAAAGAATTGACCCCTTATCCTCCTTATCCTTACCGATACGCTTTCCTATCTTGTCTAATCCTTCTAAGTATCGTTCTTTTCCCCCGTTTATCCGTCTCCGTGGAGCTTCCCCTCCTGACAGATAAGCCGGGCACATTCGAAATCCTGAGCCGGACAAATTACACTGCTCCCGAATGCGGGTTTACCAAGGCTGAAATGGCTGACAATCTGAAAGAAATTACTCCAGTTTCTATATTTCAGGATGGTCGGCAATAAAAAATTTCTCCAGAATCGACAAAAGGAAGCCTTAAAAAATAATAGTATAAGCTACAATCTTTACCGTTTTGAAGAAGCACTCGATCTTAATACGGTGATGTCGCTGGTTCCGCTCATTCGGAAATAGGGTGACAATGATGACAATACAGAGGGAAAGATCATCATCAACCCCTTCCCTTTATCGGTATCCTAAAAAGGAAATAAGCAATCGCCGTCATGCTCAAAGAAATTCCCAGAGGCACGGCAACGGGTGAAACCCATGGTGCAGGGATTAAAAACAGCACATCCATATCCATAAACGAGCCCGGCCATCCTGTCCATATGCGGAGGAATACATAATAGAAAATATCCCATATCCCGGAACACCATAAAAACACTGCTATCTTTTCTCTTACGTTCCTGCCGGTGAGAAGGGCGATACAAATCAGCATGATAATCGTAGCAGCCTCCCTTGTCTGCTCCTCAAAGTATATATGATTCTCCCTTAGAAAGGAGGTAATACTGTCAATAGTCATACCGCTTAAATCCGTGAATGGAATAAGCCTTCTCAGGTAGACAACGACCATTGCCTCTATATAGGCCATACCGACGGAATACAATGTAAGTCCAAAAAGCCTCAGCACTTACCGATACCCCAGTCCCTCGATCTTGATCTTTCCGATTACCGACATTATCTGTATCTGTTTATCCATATCGCCCGTAATGATCCGTATATGTGATGCGTCTGCAGGGAATTGACCGAGTGTGGGATCAATAGCAATCCACCTATCTACGAATATCTCAGGCCATGCATGGTAATAAAAAAATCCGTCCTTATATGTAAGCCCGATCGCAATGCGTGTCGGTATCCCAACGGCACGGGATAATGCAGTAAATAGCGTTGTATGTTCATTGCAGTCACCGCGTTTTGTCTTAAGTACCTCTATTGCCGTAGGAATTGTTATTGTGGGAACCTTCTCGATGTTTCTATATACCCATTCGTAAATCAGCCTTGCCGACTTTAACCTGTCCTTCTCATCGCCAACTATCTCCTTTGATAGAGAAACGATCTGCGGGTCCTTTGATTGGATGAACATGGTATCCTTGAGGTACTCGCCTTTTGATTCTGGGCTAATGGCTGATGGCTGATAGCTGATAGCTTCTTTTCTTATCTCAAGCACATCTCCTTTAAGGCTCTGCCTGCCGCCATCAAGTTCAAAACCCTTAAGATCGATCCCGGAAAGCCTTATTTTAAGATATGCTGTATCCTGCGGCAGCTTTATATTAAAAGGCACGGCAACCTGTGCAATAAGGTCTAACGATGGCTTTCCGATCTGCATTGCAGTCTCTTTAGTCTCCCTGATCAATGTAAAACCCATCGGACTTTCCTCTCTTAATACCTCACCCTTCTCCGTAAGCCAGCTAAAAAATTCCATACTCTTAAACAAGACTCTGAACTTAAATGCATCCTGCTTTAAGCCCAATGCCATTATCTTCTCTTTGCCTATGATCTCTATGAATGCATTTTCCTGGCTGAGTGTCGAAGGGTCTACCAGCATCATGCTGATTTTTTTTCCGGGGGTAAGCCCTTCTTTGAGGATATTAGGGATCATAGAAATGTTCAGGAACGGTTTTTCCTTCAAAGCAATGATCTGTTCGGATTTTATACCGAATGTATCAACAGATACCCTGAGATTTTTACCCTCTATTTTACCTCTGATGTCCATATTAGCATCCGACCGGAGCGAAAGATCAAATGACTTAAGCCCCAAATCCGGATCGAGATAGGCATTGATCACAGTCTCGACCTCTTTTTGAATATTCATAACATTAAGTTTCATCTTCATTAGTTCTGAAATCTTATATCCATCGTCTTTCTTTTCGGTCTTTCTGTTCGAGTAACCTATCTTTTCACCGTTATAATAAACCCCCATCCACTGTTCTTCAAATAGTTCTGCCGGAATGAAACCTATAGAGGCGGCGGTTGAGGTTATACTCCGATCCGGACCGTAGTGTCCGGACAGAAGGATCACCATGACGATAATCCATGATATAAAAATACCCGTGTAAAAAATTCTTCTAACCAAAATGCTCACCATGTTTATATGTCTACCCAGTTAGAAAGCTGACATGTCTATTTGTATTATACACAATGTGGGTTAACCCCGGAAAATACACTCCCTCATGATTTCGCCCTTGCAGCAATCCGTCTAAAAATAATAATATTAACTATGGTCTTAGTAAGATTTATCTTATTTTTAGCAGTTTTCCTGTATGTCTGTCCTGTCTATGCCGATGTAATATACCAATACTTTGATAAGGATGGTACCCTTGTTATTACTAACAGACCGTTCCCAATCAAAAAAGCACCGCACCCCGATATCAGGCATAAAGATACAAGATTTATTTATAGGGAAGATATCTCTTATGATTACTATACGGTTACCGGTAGAAATTTTCAGGAAGTAGTCTCTTCCACAAATATAAGCGGTCCGATAGATCCTGCCGACAATAGAAATTATGCTGCCCAAACAAGGTGGAATATGGGGTGGGCGTATAAATTCCATTCCTCTTACCGGATAGATGGATCTTATGTGAATGTATCGCTTGATATATTTGATGTAGAATTCAGGTTTGATATAACGGTATTGCTTCCCCGTCTTACCGGAAATACGATATTGAACCATTACGAGTCAGATTTATGGGAGAATTTTCTGCAGGGGCTGCTCGAGCATGAGCATGACCATGTACGGATAATAAAGGACCCCTTATATAGGGATGATGCACTCAAAAAATTTTCTTCGGTAAAAGAATTAACCTTAAATTATGAACAGGACTCTGATATTAATGAAGCTATAAAAAAAGCCGTGGAATCCGAGACTGCAAAGATAGGCCACGACCTGATAAAGATGATCAAACTGAAAAATGACGAATACGATAGGCTTACCGAGCATGGTATGAAGCCCGAGATGAGAGAGGTTTTTTTCCGAAGGCTTTAAGCGGCAGGGCAAGTCTTCAACATCAGATTTCTAACCCATACTTATAATAGGCAGCGCAACTACCTTCTGTGCTTACCATGCATGCACCGACGGGACTATCCGGTGTGCATACATTTGCAAAAAGCGGACATTCATCCGGCGTTTTTATGCCTCTTAGTACCTCACCGCAGGAACATCCCTCCGGCTCGCCCAAACCGGATGGCAATGATACATTAATATCAATCATAGAACATATGTCCCTATGCCTGAATTTCTCTCTTAATTTAAGACCGCTCAACGGTATTGTTCCAATCCCTCTCCAATAAGCATCCGTAGGCTCAAAATACTCATTTATCGCTGCCACGGCCTTAGGATTCCCTTCTTCCCTGACAACCTTTTTATACTGTATCTCAATCTCTGCCCTGCCGGATGCGATCTGGTCGAGGAGCATATTTATTCCCATAAGTATATCTCCTGCCTCAAACCCGGTTATCACGGACGGTTTTTTGTATTTTTCAGCCATAAACCTATATGGTCTGCTTCCTATAATAGTGCTTACGTGTCCGGGAAGTATAAATCCATCCACCCTGATATCTACGGAATTAAGCAATGCCTCCAATGCAGGAGGTACAAGCTTGTGAGCAGAGTATATGTAAAAGTTATCAATATTTATTTTGTCAGCCTCAAACAATGTAGCAGCAACGGATGGAGACGTCGTCTCAAAACCCGTTGCAAAGAATACGACCTTCTTATCCTTATTTTCCGATGCGATTTTCAGTGCATCCATTGGCGAATAAACAACTCTTATATCTGCGCCCTCTGCCCTGATATCGGAAAGATTCTTCTTAATCCCCGGCACCCGCATCATGTCGCCGAATGTCGTGAATATAATATTTTCTTTTTTTGCTATTGCTATGGATTTTTCTACGTTTTCGACAGAAGTAACACATACCGGACACCCTGGTCCGCTTATAAGACTAATGCCCTTAGGGAGCAGACCCCTGATACCATGCCTGAATATCGCAACCGTATGCGTCCCGCAAACCTCCATTAGTCGTATCGGCCTTCCGACAGAATCAATAATCTCTTTTATCCTGTCAATCACATTTGCCATAACTCACATGATTCGCGATCCACGATACATAATTCAAATCCATTGCAAAATTCAAAATTAGCAATTATCATTTTAAAATTTTCACCTTATTTTTTAATTCCGACCATTGTTAACTGTTAATTTTGCAATGATAAATTTGAATTTTATACATCCCGTATCACCTATCTTGAATCCTGCTTCATCCTTTCTCTTACGAGGTACGCCTGACCGAGCGAAATACCGGCGTCGTTACATGGTACTTTTTCATTGATATAGACGTTCATCCCGGATGACTTAAGCCTGTCAATCGTATTCTTAAGGAGATACCTATTCTGGAAAACCCCTCCGCTTAAAATTACGTCGTACAGACGATGAATTAAACCGAGTTTCCGAATAACCCTCTCGATAACCGTCACAACGGTATTATGAAACTTTGTAGAAATAATTTCTTTATCTACACCACGCTTTAAATCCTCTATAAGCCGGAATATAGTCATAGAAAAATCTACCTCCATCTTTTCCTTAAAAATTATGTCTACAGGATAGTCCTCATCATTATCATCAATAGTAAAGGATTCGAGCGATATTGCAGCCTCGCCTTCAAACGTATTTCTGTCGCATATTCCGAGGATAGCCGATATGGCATCAAAGAGTCTCCCGGCTCCCGACGATAAGGGTGAAAAATCTCTGTTATCAATGATCTTAAGGATATTATCTATGCCTTCATTCCCGTATTTCTCAACAAATCCTATGGAACTAAGATAGTGCATAGTCTCATCCCCCGCCATTGCCCTGATATAGCTCACTGCAATCCTCCACGGCTCTTTAATGGCGGTCTCACCTCCGGGCAACGGAATATATTTAAAATGTCCTGCCCTTTTAAAATCATCCACATCGGCTATCAAAAACTCGCTTCCCCAGAGATTTCCATCCGTCCCATAACCTGTACCGTCGAAGGCAATACCCATAACCTTCCGCTTTATGCCGTTTTCCGCCATTACCGATGCAATATGTGCATAATGATGCTGGATACCAAATAATAAGATTTCTGATTTTGGATTTTGGATTTTGGATTTAATTCCGCATTCCACATTCCGCATTCCACAATCGGCTTGTTCTGAGTTCTGGCTCAGTGCCCATTTCGTTGACAGATAATTCGGATGGAGGTCGTAGCCTATAGCCTCGGGACTTATGCGGTAAACCTTTTTAAGATTCTCAAGGCTTTCTTCAAAAAATTTCAGCGTCTCATAGTTTTCCATATCTCCTATATGTTGGCTCGGGATTGCATAACTGCCTTTTGTAAGTGTAAATGTATTCTTAATATCGGCGCCGCAGCCGAGCACCTCGGGACCCTCCTCATTTAAGGCTATCGGCTCAGGTGCATATCCGCGAGACCGACGGATAAATAACGGCCTATTCTTGCCGGACAGAATGTGTTGCGTTACAACGGAATCGTCGGTACGCATAAAAATATCCCTGTTATGAATTAAGACCGCATCAACAATACCGGAAAGTTTTGAAACCGCCTCATCATTAGATATAACAATCGGTTCTTCGGAAAGATTCCCGCTCGTCATGACAAGGCCACTAAAGTTTTGAGTTTTGAGTTTTGAGTTCTGAGTTAACGGATAATAAAATAAAAGGTAGTGTAACGGTGTATAAGGGAGCATAAATCCAAGATACCGATTATTTGGGGCTACCGCCTCGGGCAAAGATCGTGTATCGTGTATCGTGTATCGTGCATCTTTTTCCCTCAGGAGAACAATCGGTCTTTTATTAGAAATCAACATTTTTTTCTCATCCTCCGACACTAAACAGTATTTTTCAATGGTCTCTATGTCGGGCGACATGAGTGCAAACGGCTTATTGCTTCTTCTTTTCCCTGCCCTCAGTCTTTCAACTGCCTCTATATTTGTCGCTAAGGAGTTCATTAGTAAAGCCACATAAATCACCCTCCCCTTTATCCCCTCCCCTCAAGGGAGGGGCAATATTCTTACCCTCTCCCCCGGCGGGAGAGGGCGAGGGTGAGGGGGCTTTACTTATGGTCTTATTAGTAAGTTTAAACTCCATCCGTGGTCCACAAATAGGGCATGCATTCGGCTGTGCATGGAATCTTCTATCTGCGGGATCGTTATACTCTCTTTCACATTCAGGACACATCTTAAAGGCAGACATAGTGGTATTATGCCTGTCATATGGGATCGCACCGGTAATCGTAAATCTCGGCCCGCAGTTTATGCAATTTATAAACGGATACAGATAACGCCTGTCGTGCCTATCGAGCATTTCCCTAAGGCAATCGTCGCATATTGAGACATCAGGGGAAAGGAGTGTAAAACTGCCTCTCTCACTACTTTTTAGTATCTCGAAGTCTTCGTATCCGCAAAAGGGCAGCGATAATACCTCGATATTATTTATCTTCGAAAGCGGAGGGGCTTCTCTCGAAATCCTCTCTATAAAAGAAGATACATCCTCACCCTCTATGTCAATGGCAACCCCATCGGTAGTATTTGTAACGTTCCCTTTAAGATCCATGGATTTTGCGAGATTATAGACAAATGGTCTGAAGCCTACACCCTGAACAGTGCCTTTTATATTGATTAGAACACGATTCATTCATCCACCATTAATCATGATATTTTTTTTACTTTAAAATTCCTCCTAACCTCCATTTCAACTATCAGTGTTCAGCTTTTCGCTGCCGGCTGACCGCTGATTGCTTACTTTTGCTTTTACCAGCCAATCAGTCCATTCCGACATACCCCCTCCCGTCTTACAGGAAATCTCAAATATCTTTATTACCGGATTTAAAGAACTCGCGTCATTTCTGATCTTATTTATATCAACATTTGTATACGGCAGTATATCCATTTTATTCAGGATCAAGGCTGATGATTCCTGGAACATGAGGGGATATTTTAGGGGCTTGTCATCACCCTCCGTTATACTTAAAAGCATTACCTTGATATCCTCACCGATATTGAATTCTGCAGGGCAGACAAGATTACCGACATTCTCTATAAAGAGCAGATCAACCTCTTTGAGCGGCAGTTCCTCTAATACCTCATTTATCATATTTGCATCGAGATGGCATGCGCCGCCGGTATTTATCTGAATGACAGGGATTCCGAGGTTGCCGATCCTTTCGGCATCCTGAGTTCCTGCAATATCGCCTTCGATTACTGCGATATTTAATCTTTTGCTAAGTCCTTCTATCGTTTTCTCAAGTAAGGAAGTCTTTCCTGCACCGGGAGCACTCATAAGATTGATAACATAAACACCTGCTTCGTCAAAAACCTTTCGGTTCTCTGCCGCAATCCTCTCATTTGCCTCGAGTATTCGCGTTACAACTTTAACCTTAGCCACTAAGATACCTCCATATCGAGAATCTCAAGCTCTCGACCCGTATTTATCATAAATGCCATTCCACCACACCTGGGACAGCAGAGCACATAAGTATCTTCCGCAACAAAGTCTCTCCCACAGTCCTTGCATGACCCGCTTACAGGGATTTCGTCTATTATAACGCTTGCACCCGAGGCAATGGTATCTGTTTTAACGACATCAAAGGCAAAAATAAGGGCGTCGGTCATAACTCCCGACGCCCTCCCTATTTTTAGTCGTATCGAATCTATTTTGTTATAACCGGACTCCCTGCACTTTTCCGCAGCAATATCGAGCATGCTCAGGGCAATCGAAACCTCATGCATCAGCCGGTCTAACCTTTGGAAAGCCTCTCCCTTTCCTTTTCATATGCGTCTTTACCGGCCTCGACTGCTGTTGCTATGGCAGATTTCTTTTGCTCAAAAAAATCTTTTCCTTTATCTACCGTCGAATCCATCCTGTCTTTTACATTCCCGGCAAGCTCTCTTATCTTCTGTCTTGTCTCGCTCCCTGACTGCGGCGCCAAAAGCATAGCAAGGCCGGCTCCAACAACTCCTCCGAGAATAAAGGAAAGAAATACAGAACCCGTACCGTATCCGCTGTCCTCTCTCATTGATTGTCTCCTTTCTTTAAAAAAAGATTCTTAATTAATACCTCGATAGCCGTTCTTATCCCAACCCTTAATCCTGAGACCTTTATCACAGCCTCTGAACCAACATCGTTTAAAAGCTCACTTACCTTCTTTAGATTTTGACCTACATCCCGCACACTGACCGAAACGGTTTTAATATCCTCAGTAACCTCACCTACATCATCGCACACCTTCTTAAGACTCTTTAGGGTCTGCTGCAACTCCTCTAATGTCGGTTTAAGCGAATCCTCGGTAACCTTTAAAAATTCCGTCATCGCCCTTGCGGACTTCCTTAACTCAAGCAATACATATATCAGAAAACTGACTACTATCAGAAAGGCAATAGTCGTAAGTGCAAACCATATCTGGTTCATTATCCCTCCTTCAGACAATTATATCACAAGCCGTGATAAGGTCAAATGATAAAAAAAATCATTGTGCTTTACTTTCTGCTATAATTGAGCTTAATAACATTTTGATTTTCAAACTTTAGAGGATGCTGAGCATCCTCCTAAATTAAGAGGAGGAGTATAATGGATGAAAGAGATGTTTATAGGGCTAAGGAGGCAATGCAGTCTGCAATGAAGAAAGGACCTACGAGGCTGGCGCTGATTATTGGAGCAATTCTAATCGGTTTTCTGTTTTTAAATCCATGGGTTCAGATTGGGGCAGGTGAAAGAGGGATTGTCCTCAATTTTGGCGCTGTTCAGAAGGATACGCTTGGAGAAGGGTTGCATTTCAGGATACCGATAATGCAGAAGATTGTCCGGGTGGACGTCAAGGTGCAGAAGGCACAGACAGATGCCGCGGCCGCCTCGGCTGACCTTCAGGATGTAAGCTCTACGGTTGCGATTAACTATCATATAATTCCAGACAAGGCAAATATTGTCTATCAGTCCATCGGCATACAATTTAAAGAGCGCATCATAGACCCTGCAGTGCTGGAGGTGGTAAAGGCTGTGACAGCCAAGTATACAGCAGAAGAGCTTATTACAAAGAGGCCGGCGGTAAGCGATGCAATGAAGCTGGCCCTTACTGAAAGGCTACTTGCGCACAACATAGCAGTTGATGCATTCTCTATCGTGGGTTTCAGCTTCTCCAAGATATTTATGGAAGCCATTGAGTCAAAGCAGACAGCAGAACAGCTTGCACTAAAATCAAAGAGAGACCTGGATAGAATAAAGATCGAAGCAGAGCAGAGGATTACAACAGCCAGGGCAGAGGCAGAGTCCTTGAGGCTGCAGAGGGCAAATATTTCACCGGATCTTATAGAGCTTAGAAAGATAGAGGCCAATCTCAAGGCTATAGAGAAATGGAATGGGATTCTCCCGCAGGTTACAGGCGGTGGGGCAGTGCCATTTATAGGTGTGGGAGATATACAAAAGAGATAAACAAATAATCATAAGAAAGTAGAGAATCCCATTGTTTAGATATGTTATTCTGCTTACTATTTCAGGTATTGTGGGGAGCATTATAGCCAGAAGAAAGGGTCGCAGCCCGATATGGTGGTTTATATTATGTGCCCTTTTCCCTTTGCTTATTGTTGTTATTGCAGTGCTTCCACCTATGGTATCTAAAGGATATACCAAGAAGTGTCCCCACTGTGCAGAGATCATTAAAGAAGATGCAATAGTTTGCAAGCATTGTGGCAGGGAGCTGCCCATAGAGATGATCAAGGTGTCCTCATATAAAGATTAAACCATGACATGCGCTACAATATTGAAAGTAGGACAAGTCCGAGAAGGAGGGGAAAAGGTTACATCCGTTTATAGATGTGAAGAGTTTTGAGAAGGAATAAATACATACTAAGGCGGTCATAAGTAAAGATACATAAAATCATCTTCTGTCATGCCCGAGGACTGTAATCGGGCATCCATGCATGGGTCTGGATTCCCGCCTTCGCGGGAATGACGCCTTACTTATCGCCGTCTTAGTAAGTCAGAAAATTTTGTAAAATACAGCACTAAGTAGAGGAGGCGATAAAAATGGCTGAGATCAGGGGTTCAAATATATTGTTCGGTAAAATCTCCGGTCACGGTTATGTCCAGATAGTCTTGATCTTTATTTTAGTATTGATGACCGTTGTCATAGCCGGGGGGATATATTTCTTCCGTAAAGAAACGTTACGCTCGGACTATCTTATTACAAAGGTACAAACACTTGAGAAAGACGTAGACACCCTTGTCCGGAAAACGACAGAAAAAAAGAGGGTTATAAACTTAACGGTTCCCACCATACAAAAGATAGACGATATCTTTATGACTGCGAAACTTTCAGCAGAACCTTATTCTACCGGACTTAAGGTAACCGGCCTTATCATCAACTCAACCGCCCTCGGGCATGAGGATGCGAAATTCAGAGTGACCGTTTCCAATCAATCGAAGGAATTCACGATCAACAGTATTCCTCCGGGAAGCAGCAAAAAGTTCGAGATATTCATACCGGATGTGGCATTGGAAAAGGCAACGTCTGCCCAGTTACAATGCATAGAATCATCTATGTCTTATTATAGGGATTAGCGATCGGCATACCTCACAGGTTACATAAGATGTCTCCGATATTTATTACCGGCTCTGTACCTTCGGGAACAATAAGCTCAAACCTGCATTGCCTTTCCCCCTTTTTGATTATTGAGGTATAGTTCCCGGAAGGAATGTTTTCAAGATAAAACTCGCCGTTATTTACGATAGGAGAACTTATTTGAGAGTCCTTTACATTGACGATAAGACTCCAGAATTCCGCAGGTTTTTTTTCACCGGCATCGAGTATAAAGATATTTCCGGTTACGGCCTGCATTTTTTCGGGTTTGAATTCGATATAAGAACCGCTCCTGTACATCGGGAATATATGTTTGGTAAAACTGCCCATAGTATAACTTAAGGGCATGTCCTTTTCATTTACAAATATCTTATTTGCATTATATGACTGTATTCGCGGTATAAACGCCTCTCCCCTGCCGTCGGTCCTGGCTGTTAGTGTATTGCCGCAATAGATGCTTATGTCCTTTAGATCTCCGACCCTGACCACGGCAAAGCTGTCCGAGATAGGCTGGCCCAGGTGCAAGGAACCATTTACCATGGCTATGCTTCCGGAGACCTTTAGATTAGAGGTATCCTCGCTGTCCGATATTCTGTATTTCCCCGAATAGATGCCGTATCTGCCCGCATAGGTAAGTTCGGTATCATATATGTCCGATGTATGTCCCTTATTTTCATAGTACAGGTTATAACCGATACCCCTTTGGTCCTCGGGTGTCTTTTGAATGTTCATATTAATACCGGCTTCGCCGCTCGAAAAATCGGATGTCAGACTTCCGATCGTATTATTGCCGAATATGTACCTGAATGTCACAAACACGGCATTTTCAGTCTCGTTCGATTGGGTGTTCGAGGCATTTATCTCGAGACTCAGATCTCTGTATAGTTTTCTGGTATACCTGATAGTGAATTTTCTGGAGTCTTCGCTGAGATAATTGTCTGATGAGGCATAGAATAAGGTCAGGGATCCCAGCACCGCATCCGAATAACCCGCTGACGACAGTATCTCCGTCCTCGGTTTGTCCCCATCGGGTGTAAGGGTCAGGTTGCTGTAACCCTTTGAATAACCCCTTATCGTTAATCTCAGATTTAATCCCCTGCTTTTTGTATTAAAAGAATAACCGAGGGAATATGCCCGGCCGTTTGTATGGTTTAAGCTATAGGCAAGTGCGGCATCGAAGATACCTACCTTCTCGATAACAAAGTGCGATGAGACCCCTGAACTCAGCACGTCCGGATTTGCCTCGGCCCTAATCCCGGCTGTGAACCTATCCGTGAGACCGTATCTGTGTGTCATAAGGAACGAGGGTTTTTCATAGTCAAAATTTTTGTTACCGAAATCACCTCTTAAAAAGCCTGCGTTGTAACTGTACTCGTGAAACCCCTTTTTCAAAAGCAGGGATGAAAAATAAAACGGCACAACGATCCTTTGCTCTTTTCCAAAGGCGTCCCTTATTACTATCTCTGCCTCGCCTATACCGGCTGTGAGAGGGACATTCTCGAACTCGAAGCTTCCGGGCGAAAGCCTCTGCTTGCTTACGATGCGCCCGTCTGCCCATAATTCCACATCCGATGTCGTATAAAGCAGGCCGGATAAGTCAATGCCCGGGTATCTGAGAAAGTATGGGTTGAGAGAATAATTTTTGGATATACTTATACCGCCGAGCGTAGCACCTCCGCCGAGCTCTCCGGTCGAGGCATTGAAGTCTCCCGCTATGTATCTTATCATAGATTTTGTATCGTCCCTCGTTATGTTCGAAAAGAGTCTTATGAATTTATCATTGCCCCCCCGTTCCATGTTATATGAGAAGTTTGAAAAGATGAGGTATTCTCCGAGCCTTATACCTACCTCCGAAGGGATGTTTAAAGAGTTAAAGTCAAAATCATCCTTCGCACCGAGATCCATACCATAATTGACAAATGCCGAATTATCTCCGGGATAAAGAAGGCCTTTAACCTCTCTGTTTTGTAAGTCAACCGTGTTTCCTTCGAATACCCCCGGTTCTGCGGTTATATCGAGTCTGAGATATTTTTCATTCAGTTGAAATTTGAGATGAGGCATGAGCGAGCGGAGAGATACATACGCTGTTTCTTCTATGACAGCTTCTTTCCCGGAGACGATAATCCCCAGTTCTTTCAGATCGGTTGATAGAAGGAAGATATTATTATCAGGGGTAATCGCAATAAATGCCTCTCCTTTTTCTTCGCCGTTCAGATATATGGTGATGGCTATCTTTTCGTAAGAAAAAGGCTGGGGCTCCAATGCAGATATCCGAACAGCCGTGCACAAGAAAAAAAACAGGCTGAGGGAAAAACATAAAAAAGGATATTTAGCCTTCGCACATCTTTTTATCCACATTAATCTTATCTTTAATAGTCAGATTATCCGCATCCGCCTCTATATTTATCTCTTTAAGAGAAGGGCATTTATCCGCAGGTATATCTATCGAATAAGACCTGCTTTTATCAGGAAGAATATACCAGTCCTGTTTATTAACGGTGAATACGATATTTGCGGATGGGTCGATTCTTTTTTTACTTGTTGGGAATCATCGAATACCCATTCCACTTTTTAAAAGTTTTCTCTGTATCTTCACCTCCCTTTTTTTCAATAATTCTCTAAGCCTTTTCAAAAAGACTACCATGTTATTGTTGCAACAACCGTGTCTGTGTATGTGCCTGCCAAAGGGGTCTGGTTCCCGAAAACCCTGCCGTAAACAATAATTGTCTGTGTGCCTCCGTTTCCTGTGCCGGAATACCAGTCAGGGTTACTGTTCAGCCATATTTGTGTACGACTGCTGTCCAGAAATCGGAAATGCCGGTTATAGTTGTGTCGGCAGTTATGTCTGTCAAAGTAGATGTACTTTTTTTATGTCCATTTGGAGGTGTGTCCGGAATATGGTCGGTAGAAACTGTGTCTACGGGCACAACTATGGCCCTTACCTTGATAGTATCACTACCGGAACCGTCTAAAGCATGGATATTCGACAAAGGTAAAAGAAGAATCACTGTTATAAGCAAGCCGATAGTCAATCCATTCATAGCCCCTCCTATTGGAAAACTTAATGAGTATTTCACATTTTATTACGGAAAGTCAAGGTAAAATATCACAAAATGGTGAATTTTTAAAGAAATCAAAAAAAGTTGACAATACCGTCATCGAGGGTGTATTTTTTATCGGAACCCTTTATCCCGATCCGGGGCAAGAGGAGATTAAGATTCTATTTTAAGTACTTTTCCGATTCCCTGCTTCTCTCCTTTTTCTTCGGTTGTGGCTTTTTGCTTATAGCCTGTTCCACTTCCTTGAGAATATCGGTCACATCTGCGAGGCTTATGTCGTAGGTGCTTATTATATCGGCCCATGATTGACCGCCATCCCTTAAATCAAGCACATCGTTCAAATATCTGCCGCCGTCCCTCAAGAGATAGATGCATGTTACTGCCTCTCCATAACCGAGTCCTTTGGCTACCAATCTCTTTATTAAACTTTCTTCTGTACGGAGTCGTTCCCTGATCTTTTTTACAACCTCTTTCTCCGGTTTTTTAGCTGCGGTTTCATCGAGGGCATGGAGTGCGGTCTTAAATCGCTTTTCATCCGCAGCAGTATATTTACGATCCGTAATGATCACCATTAGATCGTGTGGAACAGAAAGACTTTTTATCTCGTTATCCATGCTATAAATAATCTTCAGTTCCGCCTGTACCGAAGTGTTTTCTTTCAGCCTTAGAATCTTGTTATTGAATACCGGTTTCAGATCAATCTCAATCGGCTTCTCCGGGGAAAGCTCTGTTATCTCCACCTCGGCAGGGGCATTCATAAATTCCTTTACATTGAAAAAGACCCTTATATCCGATAACGTTCTACTTAAGTTGTTACTTAACCTTATCCTTCCAATACCCTCTTTCTCGTATATCTTATACGCATTGGGAAAAATGTCCCGCATCTTTAGAACTGCGAGGTCTATAGGCGGTTTTTTCCGGATAGTCGTTGCCCTTACAATTGCACTCTGACCTTCCTCTCCTGCAGCGCTGACTGCCGTGACTTTATAGGCATAGGTCATATTCGGTTTAAGACCCCTGTCTATAAAAGAACCTGTATTTGACCTTCCTATTTCCTTGAATACCCCATCCACTTCCCTATAAATAATATAGGAAGCAATATCACCTTCCTTATCGGTCGCCCAGCTCAGCAATATCTCGTTTTCTTCGGGAGAGGCCTTTATATCGGTGAGCATTGCAGTCTTTTTCTGGATCGTTGTCGCCTTTATAGTCGTTCCCCTACCTTCTTCGCCGTCTGTGCTGATCGCCGTAACCTTATAAATATAAGTCGTGTTCGGTTTAAGGCCCCTATCTATAAAAGAATCCGCCTTTGATCTGGCTATTTCCTTGAATGCTCCATCTGCTTCTTTATAAATAACATAAGCGGAGATATCTCCTTCTCTCGCGATCTTCCAGTTCAACGATATCTCATTTTGTCCCGGAAACGCATTAATGTCGGTGGGAGGTGAAGCTACAAGTTTCTTTGCAACCGCCTCCACATGACTGCTCTTACCTCCCTCGTTCCCGTTTTTTGCAACAGCACTGACCCTGTAAAAATATGTAATACCAGGGTTAACATTCCCATCTCTAAACGAGATATCCTTAGAAGACGTTATTAATTTATAATTTACCTTGTCCTCAGATCTATAAATATTGTAATGACTGATAAAACTCTCCTGATTCTTCGGCCAGTTAAGGTTAATCTCTCTTACGGCAGGCTCAGCCTTCGGGTTAAGGATCGTGAGGGGAGTATATATTATGCCGAGTTCCTGAATTCGTTCGTTTACGGGATCCGAAATAAAAATGGTAGTTTCATCCTTTAATGCAAGACTCACAGGCTCGATAAAATCTCCCTTACCCTTGCCCCTCGCACCGAATTTCCTTAAAAATTTTCCCTTATAGTCAAAGACCTGAACCCGTGTGTTTGCGGAATCTAAAATAAAAATTTCGTCCTTTGTTACAACTATATTCTTCGGTTCTTTGAATTCTCCGTCATATTCCCCTTCATGCCCTATCGCCATCACGAGAGTACCTGCTGGATTGAACTTAAAAACACGATTCCACTTTTCGTCTACCACATAGACATTATCCGATGCATCCACAGCAACGTCCACAGGTCTCTTTAATTCTTCATAACTTATTTTCTCGATCTTGCTCATATAAACACCGCTTGTGTTGAACACCTGAATTCTTTCGTTGCCGCTGTCGGCTACATAAACAATCCCTCCCCTGGTTATACAAATACCATTGGGAGAAGAGAAACTCGCTTCCGTACTTCCGGAGCTGCCCAAAATGGATACGATATTCCCTTCCTTATTAAACTTTAAAACCCTGTCATTTCCGGAATCAACCACCCAGATGTATCCCTCACTATCTACAGTTATGCCTTGGGGATCGTTAAACCTTTCATTGCCCTGTCCTTTAACAACCTTCTTTACCATCCCGCCCTGTATAAAGAAAACGGCATCCTCCTTCTTATTTGTAACATAAAGAATGTCATCACTCCATACCATATCCGATGCACTTACATTTATATCTCTAATCCACTTTACCGAGTCTAAAGGAGGTGCAGGCTCAGGAAATATGCCTGACGGTTTTTCAGCAGAAAATCTTTGTATTGTATTTTTCTTTGCATCGACTGCAAAGACATTACCGTTCTGATCGATAGAGATACCGGATAAAGTTCTGAACTGGGACTTTCCCCCGCCTTCTGTTCCAAAAGAAAGTAAAAGACGGCGGTCGAAATTGAATTTTTTAATCTTATAGTCTTCTGCATCTGCCACAAAGAATCCGTCTTTATCCATAGCAATAGACGATGGCCCTGAAACATCCACATAGTTTTTATAGTTTCTTCCTGCACTATCAAAAACCTGCACTCTTTTGTTGTCTTCGTCGGTTACATAAATATCTCCCTTGTGGTCAACCGCTACATCGGTAGGTCTTCGCATCTGTCCTGCGGCATTACCCTTTACACCAATAGAACGAAGATAAATTCCATCAAGGCTGAAAGTTTGCAACCTGTGATTGCCTGCATCGGCAACATATATTATTCCCTGATATACGAATATCCCTTCCGGCTCGTCAAATTGTTTTGGATCGCTTCCGCTGCTGCCGAACTCATCTATAAACTCTCCATCTTTGGTAAAGATAAGAACCTTGTCGAGGCTTGAATCGGTAATATATACCCTATCTCCATAAAGTGCGATTCCTGAAGGGCTTTCCATAGTCCATTTATAACCCTTTCTGCTGCTCCATTCATTAACCATTTTTCCGTCCTGGCTCAGAACCTGAATCCTTTTATTGGCTTTATCGGCAACATAGATTTTTCCGCCCGGATCGACCGCTATATCGGACGGCTCATTCAACTGTCCGGGTCCTGAACCCTCCTGTCCGAATTCCGCCTGAAATTCAACTTGCTGAAAGGCAAAAACAAATGTAGGTATTATTAGAAATAAAATTATTAAGCATATGTTCTTCAATACGACCTCCGGAAATGAACTTGTTTATTATTGTTAAATAATGAAAAATATGTCAATAGCAACGAGGCACAAAGTGGCAGAGTGACAAAGGCACAAAGTTAAAAACACTTTCCCCTCTGTGCCTTTGTGCCTTGTTCTCTGAAATTGAGTGTGGTTTTGAATTTTTCATTTGGACTTTTCTACTTTGGGTTAATAGTGCTATAATTTTGAATGCTGTCGGAAAAAGAGATTATCGTTCGGCTTGTTCTCGGTGCAATCTTAGGCGGCATTATAGGGTTTGAAAGACAGACGCATGGAAGGTCTGCCGGATTCAGGACCCAGTTGCTGGTATGTGTAGCCTCGGTGCTCATCATGATAGTCTCGGAATATTACCACCATTTGAGCTATATGGATCCATCCTATATACGCGTTGATCCGGGGCGAATCGCTGCAGGTGCAATAACGGGCGTTGGATTTTTGGGGGCCGGTGTTATATTAAGAATGGGTATTACGATACAGGGCCTCACAACGGCAGCCTGTCTCTGGATGGTCTCCGTGATAGGCCTTGCAGTCGGAGGAGGTCTTTATCTTGCGGGAACGGCAGCATGTGCTATTACGCTATTCTCACTCCTCGGACTCAGGATTGTTGAGAGAAAGATGCCGAGGATCGTATATAAGTTTTTTACAATTACGGCAGATGGAAGTATAGATGAAGAAAGATGGGAATCGCTGTTCAAATCGCATAACTCACGTATAAGTAATATAGATTATGAAAGGGACATCCTTAAAGGAGAATCTACATACAATATAACGATCTCTCTGAAACACGACATACCTATGAAAACGATCCTCGATGAGATATCCTCTATTACGTCCGTAAAAAGAGTAACGATAAAAGGATAGAGGTACGACGATCTCTATTATTTATGGGAATAAGCCTATGGGAAGATGTCGTAAACAAAAGGTTCCCTTAAAAAACTCCCGCAATGAACTCGGATTAGCGTTTTATGGATAAGGGTGACAAAGACTGTCTCTGCCACCCCTTCTTGACCTATCTTAATTGTTGATTATATAGTTTGCTGCATTTATCAAAACCGCATGGGCCGTGAGAGCGAAGAGGAATAATTCGGGTATAATAGACTTAAGAGAAAAGAAATGTGAGGTGAGACATGAAAAAGCTGATGAGGGTAACTTTTAATCCTGAAGTGATGGGCGGCAAACCGTGCATCAGAGGAATGCGCGTGACGGTCGGGATGATAGTGGGCATGATTGCTTCCGGTCATTCCAGAGAGGACGTTTTAAAGCTTTATCCGTATCTGGAGCCGGAGGATATTGACGAGGCGCTTTCATATGCCGCATGGCGTTCCGAGGAAGTCGACCTGCCCTTGCAGACGGCATGAAGATTTTATTGGACATGAATCTTTCTCCCGATTGGGTTGATGTCCTTGCCAGCGAAGGCCTCTATGCCGTTCATTGGTCGGCTATCGGACCTCCCACGGCTACGGACAGGGAAATCATGGCTTGGGCAAAAACCAACAGGCACATTGTATTGACTCATGACCTCGACTTCGGCGCCATACTTGCCGCTACCGGAGCCGACTCTCCAAGCGTTATTCAACTGCGATTCCAAGACATAGCTCCCGAAAAATCAAAACACATCGTACTTGATGTGATCTCGCGATTTCGAAATGAGCTTGAGGCGGGAGCACTGATAAGTGTAGACGAGGATAGAGGACGTATCAGAGTCTTACCTCTATAGATTTATCATCAACTACAGAGTGAGACTAATTCAGGCCTGATAGCCATAGGTGCAAAGGCTTTAGAAAATCAGGCGATATTAATGGTAAATGGGGACCTTATTTTTTTTCGTCTTAGATCGAAAAGAACGGTTCCTGTATCAGATCATTGCGGCAAACAGGACATTTGCCGGGTTTTTTAAGTCTCTCCCTCTTTCTGAATACAAACCCGCATTTTCTGCATTCGGCAGGGGTAATATTCAGATCATGGTCTTTCCTGTTCATCGTCCTTCGTATATGTTCAAGATGTCCGTAAACCTCTTTCTCGGATATTCCTACATGACCGGATATGTCTTTAGCAGAGAGCGTCTGCCCTTCAAGAACAGAGATTATCTTCTGCCGGATAGTCTCGGACCTCTCAGCCGGGATAGACGGTTCTTTATGCTTTCTCATAAATCAAGTTTAAAACAGGACGGTAAAAAAAACAAACAAGGAGGTTCTTTTTCCTATTACTAAAATATGTACATAAGTAAGAGAACATTAATTATAAAATCCCTCCTATCCCTCCCTTTGCCAAAGGGAGGAAAACTCCCCTCTTTGGCAAACCAGGGGCGAGGGGAGATTTTTCAATAATGATACCTTACCTATGAACTCCTTAGTAAGTTGGTAGTCTTAAGTTCCCCTCTAAAAAGAGGGGTAGGGGTGTGTTTATAATGAATTTAAAATGGATGTCCGTATTTACACTATTTCATCTCTGTTTTAATGGAGAGGGCTCTTTTGCCCTCTCCATGTTTTTTATATATGAATTATTCAACCCATCCCGATACACCCCAGTCGTGATCTCCACCGGTTTTAGATGTCGAACTTGTTACAGTGAATGCAAAGTAATCATAATCGAGAAGGTTATAACTCATGTCATACGCACCCACCCAATAATAGTATGATCCGGTTGTAGCGGAAGACGGGATATTCATATACAGATTATTCGCAGAAAGTGTCCCGCCTCCCGAAAGTGTGAGCGATTTGGAGATTAATGTCTTCCATGTTTCATCAGGGGTTACAAGATAGATGTACGCATAGAATGTAGAACTGGAACTCGTGTTGTTTTTAATTGAGATGGAAAATGGCCCTAATTTGCTGCCCTGAGAAACCGTGGTGTTAGATGGGGGAGTGAGGGTAAGGGAAATGGAAGGGGTAGTACTAACCGAAACGCTGTCTATATAAGATTCCAAATCGCCTGACTTCCATGATACTGACGCACATCTGAGAGACTCCGCTCGGATCAGAGGCATATAGACTTAAGGTCACAGAGGTAGAATTGGTATATGTAGCACCGCTGTTGATACTTATTGAGCCTGTGGGTGCGGTCTTATCGGAAGCTATTGTTACGCTAATAGTGGTGTCTGAATAATTTCCTGAGGTATCTGTTGCCCTTGCATAAAGGGTTTGACTGCTGCCGGATGCATAATTAGATGTATTCCATGTAGTAAATGTGGTCGTCTCGGTCTTATTGCTTCCTGAAAATGTATTACTATTCTTTAGCATCTTTTAGATCCAAACTATCTTTTATCTTTATTAAATAAAGTTCTGATTCTGGGGCCATGTCATAAACAATCCCGGCAACAAAGGTTCCATGATTATTTGTTTCTGAATCAAAAGTGGTTTCTACACAACTTTTTCCTGTACAATCAATTTTTTTAACACTACTTGGCAATTCGCCATTTGATACAGCGGAAGATAAATCAGCAAATCCCGAATCAATTATCGCAACTTTTACACCCTTACCCTTATATCCCGCTGAATGATACAAAGAGGCACCTGTTAAACTTACTCCTTCACTTTGGATGTTTTGTCCTTCACTTTGGATGTTTTGGATGTCTAATGGTATAAATTCATCAGGGAGTTTAATGAACGAAAGTCCTATTACATTATCAGCTATTTGCAGTAGCATATTAATAGGTATTTCTGCTTTTAACACATTTTTGTCACTTTTAATAATGTCGGCCCCAAGTGCCTGAAGTGAAGCTATATCAATTTCGTTAGTTGTTTTTCCCTGCTCAAATATTAGAACTACTATTACTTTATTTTGATCTTTGAGTTTTATATTTCTTTCATCAGCAAAATTTCTTGCATTTTCCATATTCTTTTTATATATACACTGCAATTCTATTAATATGCTCTCCAATTTAGGATGTTTACTAAATGTATTGTTGCAAATACTGTCTCCATATTCTTCGCATTGTCCCTCCATTGGATTTAAAAATACCAGAACTGCCAAAAAAAATATCCTCAAAAACTTCCACTTTCTCATATCATTCCCTCCTTAAAAAAACGGTGGTATTGTCAAAAGTTTTCTTCCCTCGCCCCTTGGGGGAGAGGGTTAGGGTGAGGGGTAAGAAGGGTTGCCTGGATAGTTTCCAAAACGCCCTCAATGTTATCGAATACCTCGTTATCCCAAAATCGCACCACTCTATAC
>JACQXD010000079.1 GCA_016208875.1 Nitrospirota bacterium | reverse complement strand
TGTTGAGATACTTATGGTTGATAATCTTTCTCAGGACGGCTCGGTAAGTTTTGTACGGGAAAGATTTTCCGATGTTAAGGTTTTTGAGAACGACATAAATAATTATACGAAGGCTATCAACCTTGGTATAAAGAATTCCAATGGTGACTTTATTGCCTTGCTTAATAATGATACTACGGTTGACAGGGAATGGCTTACGGGCCTATTAAAAGTAATGGATGGGGATAAGAAGATAGGTGCGGTACAGAGTAAAATCCTCTTTTCGGATGGTGATAAAATAAACAGTACCGGTGGGGAGGAGATAGAAGACTTTTATTTCAGGGATATTGGATTTGGCGAGAGAGATAAGGGACAGTATAATAAAGTGAAAGAAATAGACTACTTCTCCGGCGGATCGGTTATGTTCCGCAGGGAATGTCTGGAGGATGTAGGTGTTTTTGACGAAGATTTTATCATGTTCTTCGAGGATATTGATTACAGCATTCGATGTAGGGCAAAAGGGTGGAAGCTGTTTTACTCTCCGTTGAGCATTGTTTACCATAGGTTCCACGGATCGGCGTCTACGGAACTATGTTCTTATCTGTGCTCAAGAAATAGATTTCTCTGTATTGCAAAACATTTTCCTCTTAAATTACCACGAACTATAAAAAGTTCCCATTTCTATATTGAAAATCAGTACGATCTTCTTTATAGGACATTGATGCAAGCAGTTAAAAAAATATTTGAGTACCACGATTCCACGACGGCGGAAGGCATTCTTGATTCAATAAGAAAGGAAATTATAGATATTTTCGGACATGCAGGGACATATAATTTTTTCTCGCAGCTTGAGCTTCTGCTTGGATTGAGAAAAATAAGGGTCGGAATTTATGACCATGCATTTCATTTCGCAGGAGGAGGGCAGAGGTATGTTGCCAAATTAGCTGAGATTATACAGGAGATGTATGATGTTACATATATTGCCAATAAAGATATTACATTGGACAGGTATAGAGAATGGTTTGATATAGATCTCTCGAAATGTAAACTTAAAATAATCAAGATTCCCTTTTTTGAAAGAGATAGTGGGCATTTTATTGATGAAAACATTATTACGTCGCAGGATGGAAATCCCTTCGATGTTATTAGTAAAGAGAGTCTTTATTATGATATCTTTATAAACGCAAACATGCTCAGTAAGGTTAATCCTCTATCTACCTTATCCATTTTTGTCTGCCACTTTCCGGATAGGACGAAAGAGAGATTTTTCCATGTAGATAAATATGACTATATTGTAAGTAATGGTATGTATACTTCGTCATGGGTGAAAAAAAAGTGGAATATTAACCCTACGCACCTTATATTCCCGCCTGTTGATATGTACAGCGATAATAATAGTTTGGACAAAAAAAAGAAAATAATACTTTCTGTTGCAAGATTTGAGATAGGAGGGAGTAAAAAACAGTTTGAGATGGCAAATGCCTTTATAGACCTTATTAGCCGCAATCGGAACATAAAGAATGAATGGAAGCTTGTCCTGGCCGGTGGAAATTCGCCGGCAAATCCGTATTTTGAGAAGGTCAAGAAACTTGTTGATTCGGCTCAATGCAATATTGAGCTTAGACCTAATCTAAACTATGCAGAACTGAAGGAATTATACAGCAAAGCCTCTATCTTCTGGCATGCCTGTGGTCTAAATGAGACCGATCCTCACTTAGTAGAGCATTTCGGTATGACAACTGTTGAGGCAATGCAAAATTATTGTGTTCCGATAGTGATTGACGGCGGAGGGCAGAGGGAAATAGTAGAGCATGGGGAAAGCGGGTTCAGGTTTAAAACAATAGAGGAACTGCAATTATATACTATGAACATCATAAATGACGAAAATTTGAGAAAACAAATTGCCATTAAGGCATATAAGAAAAGCCACGACTTCAATTTCGATGTGTTTCGTGAGAAAATAATTGCATTATTTTCAGAGATAGAAAATGAATTGATAGGTGAAGACGTGATCACCTAAAATGTGGAACTGGAACATGTCAGGTTTTTAAGATATGAACGGGATACTCAAGATAGGAGAAAAAACGATTATAAGAAGGGCTGTCCTTTTGTGGATCTTTCGCATATATATTATTATGAATATTGTTGCGGCGGCTCCAGCCGGTGCAATGGCAGCAACGCCGGCACAGTGGATAGCAAAGATGTACACTAATGTGCTTGGAAGGATGCCTGATCAGGACGGATGGCAAGATCATATTAATTGGTTCGACTCGGTAGGTTGCAGTCAGGCGACGCTGAAGGAAAATGCCCGTGGTTTTTATCTTGGTAGAGAATATTTTAGCCTCGGCTATGACAACGCAGCCAGGATATTAACGCTATATCGCGGGGTATTTAATACAGAACCGGATCAAGCGGAATATGATTATTACCTGGATCAATTAAATTCCGGTAGTAGTTTCAGAGATATGGTAGATAGCTTTCTTGACAGCACTGAGTTTACCGATAAAGTACCCGATATATGCAGTGGTAAACGTTACGACTTCGGAGGCAGGCCTGCTATTACCATTCCGACAAGCGGCATAGGTTTTACAGGCGGAACAGGAGACGAACTTCAAAGCATACTGGATAGTAGTTCTCCCGGTTCGATTGTCTGGCTCGCTCAAAAGGCCGTGGTCAGATTATCCCATAAATTAACAATTCCCGGAGGTATTACTCTGGCAACAACTGGAAATCCTGACCCCAGCACGTATGCGTTTATGGGCCGGCTTGTCAGGGATGCCGCTGCTTTCAACGAGCCGGTAGTCGAGTTGGAGGGGAGAGCAAAATTGGTCAATGTCTGGGTTGACGGTCAGCGTGGATATTATGGCTATAATTATGATGATCTTAACATTCGATTGTTAGGAGGCTCCAAAACTCAGGTAACCGGATGCCTAATTTCCGATACTGCCGGCTGGTCAAGCCTCGTTGCTTTTGGAAAAAGTGACGGATATGAGTGCAGTAGCAACTATATTAGTGGCAACTTGATCACCGTATATTCAAGCAAACATCTTGCTTCAGAGTGGGCTGATGGTCTAAGTATAGCGTGCGAAAATGCGATAGTAGAGCATAACGGGATTGTTGACGCCACAGACGTTGGTATAGTCATATATAAGGCTACACCAAATGTGCAACACTCGCAGATCCGTTACAACACTGTCTTGAACGCAGGTAATTCTGCGTTCGGTGCTTTTAATGTTGATCCTTTGGGTTACGGAGGATTGCACAACTTTGATGGTTCCAGCATTGCAAATAATATGGTCTGGACAAGTTCCCAAGTACACATTGACATTCTCCTTTCAATAGGAACTCGTGCATATTTCGGGGACAGTTCAGGCATGGGAACAGGGGTTTCCGTTACCGATAACAGCACCGGCACCCTTACTGCACGTGTGGAAAGTGGAATTGTAGTCGCAGGAATGGAGGATTCTTTTGTGCAGGCAAACGATCTTGTGGTTGATCTTGTTGATACCTCAGGCTGTCCATCTCACAATGTGGGAGTAGACGAAGAATACGCATCCGGAGGAAACATCCAACAATACGAGAGTGACGAATATGATAGTTGTCTGGGGGAACACTACTGGTCCGAATAATATAGGCTTCATAGTTAAACAAACCCCCTATGTTTAAATGATTCATGGTGAAATAAAAAGATGCCTTTACGCATAATCTCTTGAAATGAAAATAGTAATCGATACGATCCCATTGCTGTCCCCCCTGACCGGTGTCGGTAATTATTTATATCAGATAATTAGGCATCTTAAAATTATAGATTCTGCAAATGATTATACCTACTTTTATGGATATTATTCTAAAAAACTATTTACTTATAAAGAGAATAAAAACAGATTTTATAACCTCAAAGAGTTAGTGAAAAAACTGCCTGTAGGCAACGTTGTTACAAGAAATCTGAAGGGTATTATAAATTTTTTCCTACCAAAAAAATTCGATCTCTATTTCGAGCCTAATTTCATTCCTATAAACATTACCGCAAAACATACGGTTGTTACGATCCACGACTTCTCGTTTAAGTTAAATCCCGAGTGGCATCCAAGAGACCGGGTAATATACTTTGAAGCTAATTGGAAGAAAGTCGAGAAGGCGGACAAGATAATAGTGGTGTCTGACTTTATTAAAGACCAGTGCATCGATATTTTTAAACTTCCCGAAGAAAAGCTTAAGACTATCTACAATGGATTCGACAGGGAAATTTTTAAGACTTATATGGTAGAGGAGTTGCAACCTTTAAGAGACAAATACCGTTTGCCTGAGAGATTTATACTCTTTGTGGGGTCCATAGAGCCGAGAAAAAACTTGAAAAATATGATCCTTGCCTATCTCGGTTTGGATAAAATTATTCGAAGGGATCTAAAGTTGGTGATTGCCGGGTTTAAAGGATGGGAAAATCGCGAGGTAATGGAGTTATTAGGAAAAGCCGGGGATGATGTAATGTATATCGGTTATATTTCCGATTCCGAACTTGGAAAGTTATACAATCTTGCTGCATTATTCGCCTTCCCATCATTCTACGAAGGGTTCGGCCTTCCACCGCTTGAGGCAATGGCCTGCGGCTGCCCTATTATTGTTTCTAATGTTTCGAGCTTACCCGAGGTATGCGGAGACGCAGCGTACTATGTAAACCCATATGATGTTGAGAGCATAGCCGATGGGATATATAAATTGTCTACAGACGAGACTTTGCGGTATAATCTTATAAATAAGGGAATTGATAGGGCAAAATTTTTTAGCTGGGAAAAATCTTCCCGGCAGCATCTGGAGGTTTTTGAAGGGATGTTAAATATTTGAAGGTTGCGGTTGTCCACGACTGGCTTGTGATCTATGCAGGTGCAGAAAAACAATTAGAACAAATTCTTCGGCTTTTCCCCGATGCCGATCTATACAGCGTAATTGACTTTCTGAGGGACGATGAAAGAGGGTTTATTCTCAATAAGAGAGCGAATACATCCTTTATACAGCGTCTTCCCTTCGCAAAGACAAAATACCGGAATTACCTGCCGCTTATGCCGTTGGCAATCGAACAGCTTGATCTCTCCGGATACGACCTGATAATTTCTTCGTCGTATGCCGTATCAAAAGGGGTCTTGACCGATTCTAACCAGCTTCATATATGTTATTGCTGTTCTCCGATGCGATATGCATGGGATCTATATCATCAATATCTAAATGAAACAGGACTGAATAGGGGAGTAAAGGGCAAAATAGCACAGTTGATATTACATTACATAAGGATGTGGGATTTCATAGCAGCTAACAGGGTTGATCATTTTATTGCGATCTCAAAGTATATATCTAAAAGGATAAAGAAGGTTTACGGCAGGGATTCTACGATAATCTATCCACCTGTGTATATAGATGAGTTTGAACTTTGTGCAAAAAAAGAAGATTTTTATCTGACTGCCTCAAGGATGGTTCCGTACAAGAGGGTAGATTTGATTGCGGAGGCATTTTCGAGAATGCCTGATAAAAAACTCGTTATACTTGGAGACGGTCCCGAGATGGGGAAGGTAAAAGCAAGAGCCGGGAAGAACGTGGAGATTCTGGGACATAAAACATTCGATGTGTTGAAAGATTATATGCAAAGGGCAAAGGCATTTGTCTTTGCTGCCGAGGAGGATTTCGGGATAACCCCTGTAGAGGCCCAGGCTTGTGGAACACCGGTAATAGCGTTTGAGAAGGGGGGTATATTAGAAAGTGTAATTGAGAATAAAACCGGTATATTTTTTAAAGAACAGACTGTGGAAGGTCTGATAGAGGCGGTAAATGATTTTGAGAAAAAACAGGATAAGTTCGACTATAATGAAATAAGGAAGAATGCGGAGCGGTTCGATAAGGAGAGATTCAATCGGGAGTTTAAGGAATTTGTGGATGGTCCTCTTTGGCAAAGAGGGGTTAGGGGAGATTTATTGAAAATTTATTTATTCAAAAATCCCCCTTCATCCCCCTTTGCCAAAGGGGGAATATAAGGACACCCCACAGCAGAGACTGTGGGGTATTGAAAATTTAATAAAGAGAAGAATAGCTGATGGCTGAAGGCTTATAGCTAAAAGCTAAAAGAGGTATTTATATGAAGGCGATAATCCTTGCAGGCGGTAGTGGAACAAGACTGTGGCCTGTATCGAGAAAGGGTTTCCCAAAGCAGTTTATGAAGATTAACGGAGATAAATCTCTGCTGTGTCAGAGTATTGAAAGGATGCTTCAGGTGTGCAGTCTGGAAGATATACACATTATTACAAATGAGGACTATAAGTTTCATGTAAAGGAAGAACTTAAAAATATCTCAAAAGATATTGAAAATAATATGATACTCGAACCTGTGGGAAGGAATACGGCGCCTGCGATTGCTCTGACAATAAAGTACTGTCTGGATAAGTTGGGCTGCGGACACGACGAAGTGATTTTTGTAACACCTTCCGACCATATAATAAGACCTCTTGCTAAATTCGCCGAGTATATAAAAATGGCAGAAGCTATAGCTAAAAAAGGACATATAGTTACTTTTGGTATTACCCCCGACAGACCTGAGACAGGCTATGGATACATAAAAGCCAGAAGTCAGTCACCCCAAGTAACCCGCCGGGGCGGGAAGTCGGAAGTCAGAAATCAGATAAAGAATAAAGAATATCTCGAGGTAGAGGAATTTACGGAAAAGCCCGATTTAGAAACTGCCATGAGATTTATAAGTGAAGGCGGCTATTTCTGGAATTCGGGCATGTTTGCCTTTACTATAAAAGATATGCTTGAAGAATTAAAGAAGCATTCCGTGGAGATATATAAAGGATTGGATGGAAGTTTTGAAGAAGTAGTTCGGGATTTTGGGAACATGCCTGATATATCCATAGACTATGCAGTTATGGAGAAGTCCGATAAATCCGTGGTCTTACCATTGGACATAACATGGTCGGATGTGGGATCATGGGATTCGCTTTTTGAGATTCTCGATGATGATAAAAATAAAAATGTCAAAATCGGAGATGTTATAGACATCGACACTAAGAATACTATGATCGTAGGAAACAAGAGATTGATTTCTACTATCGGACTGGAAGATCTCATTATAGTGGAAACCGATGATGCCATACTCATAGCAAAAAAAGGACATACACAAAAAGTAAAGGATATTGTGAGCAGACTTAAGAGAGAGAATAGGAAGGAAGCCGTTGAGCATATAACTATTTACAGGCCTTGGGGCAGTTATACGATTCTGGAGGAGGGGCCGAGGTATAAAATAAAGAGGATCGTTGTTAAACCCGGTGAAAGGTTAAGCCTTCAGATGCATCACCACAGGAGTGAACACTGGATAGTTATTAAAGGAACGGCAAAAGTAACTACAGGTAAGGAAGAAAAATTTGTACATGAGAATGAGAGTATATATGTTCCGAAATCAACGCCTCATAGATTGGAAAATCCCGGCAAGTTAGGGCTTGAACTGATAGAAGTTCAAAACGGAGAATACGTAGAGGAAGATGATATTCTGAGATTCGAGGATATATACGGTAGAGTAAAGGATGCGGAAGATAAAGAAGGTGGTTAGAGAAAAATCGGAAAGGGTCTTTGGAGATTAAATGAAAGGTATTATATTAGCGGGTGGAAGCGGTACGAGGCTCTATCCTGTAACGTTGTCTGTCTGTAAGCAGCTTTTACCTGTTTACGACAAGCCAATGATTTACTATCCTCTATCGGTTCTGATGCTTGCCGGAATAAGGGAGATAATGATTATCTCAACACCTCAGGACTTACCGAGGTTCCGGGAGATATTTGGTAACGGCTCTCATCTGGGATTAAACTTTTCATACGAAGAGCAACCCCGTCCAAACGGTCTTGCAGAGGCATTCATACTGGGGGAGAAGTTTATAGGGAACGACAACGTATGTCTTATACTGGGAGATAATATATTTCACGGCCATGGACTGATAGATTTGCTTAATAAGGTAATTGCCGATATAACGACTAATGGAGGAGCTACTGTGTTCGGCTACTGCGTCACCGACCCTGAGAGATATGGAGTAGTCGAATTCAATAAAGAGGGTAAGGTACTTTCCATAGAGGAAAAGCCAGAAACTCCGAGGTCGAATTATGCAGTTACAGGTCTTTATTTTTACGACAACGATGTTATCGGCATTGCTAAAGACCTCAGGCCTTCAAAGAGGGGAGAGCTTGAAATAACGGATGCGAACAAGAGATACATGGAAAAGGGTAAGCTTAAAGTTGAACTTCTCGGCAGGGGTTATGCATGGCTCGATACAGGAACCCCCGAAAGCCTTCTTGAGGCCGGAGAGTTTATAGCAACTATAGAAAAACGACAGGGACTGAAGGTAGCCTGCATAGAGGAGATTGCATATTATTTAGGGTATATAGAGAAGGAACAACTTTTAAGGCTTGCAAAACCCTTTAAGAACGGATACGGACGATACCTCAGGAGTTTGGTTAAGTAATATATGCCATTTGAATTTAAGAGACTGTCACTGCCGGAGATTATCCTGATAACACCCAGAGTTTTCAGGGATGAACGGGGTTTTTTTGTGGAGATATACAAGTATTCGGATTTCGCTGAAGCCGGAATACGTGAATTTTTCGTTCAGGATAATCATTCAAAATCTGCGAAATATGTCTTGAGGGGACTTCATTACCAGAAGAACCCTGCGGCACAGGGAAAATTAATGCGATGCCTGAAAGGTAAGATATTCGATGTAGCTGTAGATATAAGGAAGGGATCGCCGAGGTACGCGCAGTGGGTTGGCGCTGAATTATCGGAGGAAAATAATCATATGCTTTATGTGCCTCCTGGTTTTGCACATGGTTTTATAGCATTAAGCGATATAGTGGAAGTCTTATACAAATGCACGTCCGAATATTCTCCTGAGAACGAGAGCGGAATAATATGGAACGACCCTGATATCAATATTACATGGCCTGCAAAAGAGCCTGTCCTTATCGAGAAGGATAATCAGCTTCCATTGTTACGGAATGCGGACAATAATTTCGAGATATGAAACAGGTATGTCGACAAGCCGGTACAAGGAAACATGAAAATATACACCCCTTACTCCCCTCTTTTTAGAGGGGAAATCTTAGAACTCCCCTCTAAAAAGAGGGGCCGGGGGTGTGTTAGAAAAGGTATTCTAAGGTGAGATATCTAATATCCGGTAAAAACGGGCAACTTGCACAGGCATTCATCAGAAGGTTTAGGGAAAAATCAATAGATTTTGCGGCACCCGATGAATCGCAATTTGATATTACCGATCTTGATAAGGTCACAGAAATAGTTGATTCGTACAAACCGGATGTTATTATTAACTGTGCAGCCTATAACCTTGTAGATAGAGCTGAACAAGAAAATGATAAGGCATTCAACATAAATGCATCCGGGCCAAAACATCTGGCATATGCAGCTCAGAGATATAATGCATTTTTTGTACATTTCGGTTCGGACTATGTTTTCGATGGATTGAAAGAAAATGGTCTCTATAAAGAAGACGATGTCGTAAATCCCTTAAATGCTTACGGGAAGAGCAAGTTGTTGGGAGAGAGACTGATTCAGGAGGAGGTTAATAGATACCTCATTTTAAGGTTGAGCTGGGTCTTTGGAGAAGGCAGACAGAATTTTATTTATAAGCTCATAGAATGGTCGAGGGATAGCGAATATCTGAGAGTGGCATGCGATGAATTCTCCGTGCCGACATATACACATACCGTAGCCGATATTACTTTGAGGGCTTTGGATAGGGGTATATCGGGATTGTACCATTTGACCAACAGCGGTTTTTGTTCGAGGTATGAATGGGCACGTCTTATTCTAAACGGTCTTGGAATTGATAAGTTCATAAGGCCAGTATCAATGGATACATTTGATCTTCCGGCTAAACGGCCGAGGTTTTCTGCGATGAGCAATGAGAAAATTTGCGAGTTGCTCGATATTGATATACCGTTGTGGGAAGAAGGGGTTAAGGTTTTTTTAAGGGAAAGAAATCTATGAAAAAATTACTAATCACGGGTGGGGCAGGGTTTATAGGTAGCGAATTTGTCAGGCAGGGCGTCAAGCGGGGCTATAAGATTGTAGTTGTAGATAAACTGACGTATGCCGGAGATATGGAAAGGATTAACGAGAGTGGAAAGGCAGTTACATTTTGTAAGGCCGATATAACGGATAGCGATTCCATACGGAATATCTTCAAAACAGAAAGGCCGGATACCGTTATTCATTGGGCAGCAGAGAGTCACGTAGACAGGAGTATACTCGATGCAACCCCTTTTTTAGAAACGAATATAAGAGGAACGCAAATCTTACTCGATGCCGCAAGACGTTATGAAACAAGCAGGTTTATCAATATATCTACGGACGAAGTATACGGAGACCTTAAAGAGGAAGGCCAATTCTATGAAGATACTCCTCTGAACCCCAGTTCTCCTTATTCCGTCAGTAAGGCGTCGGCCGATATGCTCGCAAGGGCATATTACAGAACGTACGGGTTACCTGTAATAACCGTTAGACCTTCCAATAACTATGGACCGTGGCAGTATCCGGAGAAACTTATCCCTGTAGTGATATTAAAGGCGTTGAATAACGAAAAAATCCCGGTTTATGGAACCGGAAAAAATATAAGAGAGTGGACGTTCGTCTCCGATTGTGTGGATGCAGTATTCTTGGTAGCGGAGCGTGGAGAGGCAGGCGAGATATATAATATAGGAAGTGGGGAAGAAAGAAGGAATATAGAAGTGGTCAAAGATATATTACGGTTACTAGGAAAGCCGGAAGATATGATAGAGTTTACGAAAGACAGATTAGGACACGATTACCGTTATTCCCTGAATGCAGAGAAGATTGCGAAACAGTTGCAATGGAAGACGAAGACATCCTATGAGCAAGGCATAGATAGAACCACGAAATGGTATATGGATAATATGGAATGGACTAAAGGTAAACTCGAGCACCTTAGCAGATACTGGAAAGTAGTATATCAGCAATAGCGATGAGGATATATTGCGAATCGGTTACAAATATAAAGATTTTGCCGGCATAGCATCACTCGTTATAGTCGACATAGCAGCATTTTATACCTCTCTCGTATTTGCTTATTTTACAAGAAAATTTCTAAACAGCCTATTCCCCGGCTTGATACCTCTCGAATTTTCCTTATTCCATTTTTTAAAGTTCTGGTGGATACCTGTGACATTTTTAGTATTCCTTGCATATGAAAGATTATACGTAAAGAGACTATCCTTTTGGGATGAGATAAAAGAGCTGATAAAAGCCCTAACAATCTCTATAGTTGTTATTCTGGCAATCTCGACCCTCGGCAGATTGACCGATAGAATATCCCGTCTTACCGTTATACTTCTGGGATTTTATAGTTTCCTGATATATCCTTTTACAAGATTCATAGGTAAAAAGATACTATACAAAGTAGGTTTGTGGAAAGAGAACCTGATTATTATCGGAGCAGGCAGAGCGGGATTGGAGATAGCAAAAGGCCTTGACAGCGAAAGGTATCTCGGATATAACATAATCGGATTTTTGGATGATGATAAAAATAAGATCGGAAAGGAGATTACGGTAGGCGGAAAACAATATAAGGTTTTCGGGAAGATTAAAAATTTCAAGAAATTTGTCGGTCTATTAAATATATCAACCGTTCTTATTGCCGTTCCATCCTTCTCCATAGAGGAATTATCAAGTCTTACCAATAATGTTCAGAGATATGCAAAGCGGGTTCTGCTTATCCCGGATTTGAAAGGTATAGCCCTTGTTAATACGGAACTCTACCATCTCTTTATGCAGCAGATGTTTTTATTGAAGATTAATAACAATCTGAAATCGATGTTCAATAGGGGTATTAAAAGAAGTTTTGACATCGCCTTTTCGATCCTTTTTTTACCGTTGCTATTATTGGGTGTAGGAATTATCGGAGTACTGATACGGTTGGATTCGAAGGGACCGATATTCCTTGTGCAGGATAGAATAGGGAAGGCGAAAAAGATATTTAAATGTGTGAAGTTCAGGACGATGTATATGAATGCTGAAGAGATCCTCGATGATTACCTCAAAAATAATTATGAAGCGATAGAGGAATGGAACAAATATAAAAAACTTAAAAATTATGATCCGAGGGTAACAAAAATAGGAAAGTTTTTAAGGAAGACATCGCTTGATGAATTGCCGCAGATATTTAATGTCCTTAAAGGCGAGATGAGTTTGTTCGGACCGAGACCCTATCTGCCCGAGGAAGATAGGGATATGAGGGACTATAGTGATTTGATCCTCCTGACGCAGCCGGGGATAACGGGGTTGTGGCAGGTATCCGGGCGTAATGACCTTGAATTTGAAGATAGATTAAAGCTCGATGCATGGTATGTCCTGAACTGGTCGCTGTGGCTCGATATCGTTATATTATTTAAGACTATTAAGGTTGTTCTAAAAATGGAAGGGGCGTATTGAGATCATAATCTAAAGACATTTGACATGGCCATTGAATTGGAGTATAAATATCTCAAACAGTTGAAAGAAAAAGGAGGTATGAAATGGCATCGTATATAATTTTAAGTACGCTGACGGATGAGGGTAGAAAGACGATTAAGGAAAAGCCAGATAGGATACTCGAGGTTAACAAGGAACTCGAAAAGATGGGTGTGAAGGTTAAGGAGCAGTTCGCAGTACTCGGTCCGTATGATTTTGTGAATATAGTTGAGGCGCCCGATAACGATACAGTTATGAAGAAGAGGGGTTAGGGGAGATTTATTGAAAATTTATTTATTCAAAAATCCCCCTTCATCCCCCTTTGCCAAAGGGGGAATATAAGGACACCCCACAGCAGAGACTGTGGGGTATTGAAAATTTAATAAATGTATTTCTTTAACCCCTCCTCCCCTCCAAAAAGATATTGATAGTTTGTGGAGTCCTCTTATATAATGATGCAGGGTAAAAAATCTATTATTGACGGATATGATAATGTTTTTTTTGGTAACCTTGTAAGGGGAGTCGAAGTTTTAACGGTGAATCAAAAAATTTTTCTAAAAATTTGCTTTCTTGCGGTAATAATCTGTTTTTGTTTTACTCCTGCCGGCTATCTGTATGCCGTGACTACAACCGAGGTAAATGCAGAAGGATATGCGATTATAATTGAAGGCAGGAAGGATGTTGCAAGGGAGAGTGCGATTAGTAACGCATTCCGCAGGGCTGTTGAACAGGCGATAGGCGTCATGGTCGAGGCCGAGACTATGGTCAAAAATTTATCCCTACTGAACGATAATGTATATTCCAAAAGTTCAGGATACATTAAGAATTATAAAATTACCGATGAGAAAATCGAGGGCGATACATTCAGAATAAGGATAACCGCATCGGTTTCTACTAAGAAACTGATGAAAGACCTCGATGATATAGGTCTTCTCATTAAAGAGATCGTATCGTTTACAAGCAATGTAATAAACATAAAATTTAAATTACTCGGTGATTAGCGACGGTGATTGGTATTGTTAAGCGATATTGTTTTGTTCATCTCACTGACACTGACACTGTTCGCTGACACTTTTTTGAGGAGGTATTAAGATGAAGTTTAGGTTTTTATTTTTAGTTATTGCCTTATTTGTCTATGGTTGTGTAACACCGGGAAAAGAGAGTTTTAATCTTGGAAAAGATCTCGCTGCACAGAACCGTCTTGAAGATGCGATCTCTATGTATGAGGAGGCAGTTGCAAAAGAACCCGGCAACGAAGAATATAAGAACGTGCTCCGACAGGCGAGAATTTTGTTATCCAAAAGATATGTCGAGAGGGCACAGACCGTTCTATCTGTGAAACCCCTTACATATGATCAGCTTAAGAATGCCTATAAGGAGGCGGATAAGGCACTTAACTTATTCCCCGATGATAAAGATATAGTTAACATTGTCGAGAAAATTAAATCGGAAATGGGAGAAATGGATAAAAAGGCAGGCGTCCTGTATTCCGAGGGATCAAAGGCGATGGGAAATAATGAATGGAGCGAGGCAATTAATAAATTCAGGGAGATAGCGACTTTTTATCCGAATTATCTCGACCTCAACATAAAGTTAAGTACGGCCGAAATAAATGGTGCGGATTATTTTCTTAAAGAGGCGGAACGATATAAGGCGGTAGAGGACTGGGAAAATGTTATCAAGATACTGACCCTTGCTGCGAATATTTCTCCGGATAAGCCCGAAGTCTTGAATGGATTGAAAGAAGCGAGATATAAGAGCACGCCTGAATACTACATATCCTCTGCTTTTGATCTTGCAAAGAGCGGCGCATGGGATAAGGCTATCGAATTAGCCAATAAGGCTTTAGCTATGAAACCGGATGAAACCGCTCTCAAGAAGATAGCGGATATAAAGACGGATGCTGCAAGTTTTTATATGACCACGGCGCAGCAGCATCTTGCAGAAGATAAACTTTACAGTGCATATTCCGATGTTATGTCTGCCTTTGCATTGAATTCAGCCGATATTAAAAATGATCGGGTCGCATTGGATGTTATGGATAAACTCCTAACTTCAATGTATTCAAAGGCAGAGACTTACGAGACCAACGGTCAGTTCGGGAATGCTCTTATCTGGTATGAAAAGGTGATGAAGGTTTCGCCGGAATATAAGGAGATATTTTTCAAGATACAGGGCATTAAAGATAAGATCAAAGAAAGGGTCGTTAAAAAGATTGCCATTATGGATTTTGCCAGTCCTACCAGTAATGCGGAAGCCGGTCGTATAGTTACCGACAGCTTGCTCTCGTATCTTACGACCCGTGCAAGCAGCGACCTAAAGATTTTGGCAAGGGACGTACTGGGCGCAATATTGAAAGAGATAGAGTTCGGCCAGGCAGGGCTTTACGATATCCAGAGTGCCAAAAAGGCCGGAAGATTAAAGGGCACGGATATATTCATATTCGGAAATGTCCTCCAGTATAATGTTGAAAAAAATGCGACGGAAGGATACAAGATCGAAAATGTTATTGTAGGCAAAAAATCCGTTCCCAACCCGGTTTATCAGATATGGCTGATGTCTGTCAAAGGCAAACCTTCCGAGGAAGAATTAAAACAGGCACCTCCGGATACACTGACCGAAGATATAAGGGAAACCGTGAGATATAAGGTAGGCACCGAGAAGAAAAGGGCGGTAATAGCCGTATCTTACAGGGTTGTTGATGTGGAGGAAGGCGAGGTGATCATTACAAAGACTATTAAAAAACCTTTGGAGATTTCGGACGATTATTCCGAAGGTGTTTCATTTGCGAATATACCTTATGATCCGCTGCAGCTTCCCTCTGAGAATGAGATTTTAGAGAAGGTAACACAGGAGGTTATTTCAGAACTCGGTTATGATGTGCTTTCTCATTTTCAGAATCTCCAGATATTATATTCAAACAGCGCAGAACTGCTGAGGAAAAAAAGGGAATATGAAAGGGCGATCGAAAAGTACATAGACGCCCTGCATGTGGATGAGATAAAGAATGTCTCCGGTCCCTTTTCGGAGAATGCAAAAAAACAGGTTGAAGAACTTCTCAGGATTATCGCAAAGTAGATACTATGAGAAATATGGTTTATAAAATCTCCCCTATCCCCTCTTTTCCAAAGAGGGGGAAATCCTCCCTTTGGCAAAGGGAGGTTAGGAGGGATTTTAAGGTGAAAAAATATATCACCGCACTATCGGTTGGTTTAATCTTTTTGTTGCTTTGCAGCATACCCTTTGCCGAAAGCAGGGACAGCAAGCCTAAGATTGCATTCGTATCTTTTATACCGCAGAGTATCGAGGTTACAAATCTGATGGAAACTATTCCGACCATTATGATGATGTCCGTTGAGCAGTCAGGATATTTCGAGATCATAGAGAAGAAGAAAACAGACAGCAGTATCGAGCTGCTTGGATTTAAGGTCGGAAATATGAAAACAGAAGATCTCCTCGCCGTTTCAGGAAGATTAAATGTTGACTTCGGTGTCTGGGGCGATATCAGTAAAGAAGGGAATACGGTGTCGGTAAGGGTACAATTGTTCGATATTCATACGGGGAGATCATGTTTCGAGCATACGGTAAATGCCTTTGAGAGTGAATTGGCCGTTAAACTTAAGGATGTATCGGCCATGCTCGTTAAAAATGCTAAAGGATGTACTCCGGAGATCGAGAAGCCGTCTGCGGCAGGTATAGAGCCGCCTTTTGACATAAAGGCAACAGGGGGTCTGAAAAAGGTAAGGCTCAAATGGAGTCACAGCGATGCACATAATCTTATAGGGTTTAAAATATTCAAGGCAAAAGAGGACAATGGTTACTATATGCAGATTGATACGGTAAAGGGTACTTCCTTTATTGATGAAAATCTATCTGTGAACGAGACGGCATACTACAAAATAAAGGCTGTAGAAAAGACAGGGTTGGAGAGCGAGTTTTCGGATTCGATACCGGCAAAGACCTCCATAACGCCGTTACCCCCCATATTCCTTAACGTCTTGCCCGGTATTAAAGGTGCCCAACTCCAGTGGCGGGTGCGTTTTCAGAAAAATGGCGGGACCGGGGCTGCAAAATTCAGGGTATACCGCAAGGCAACAAAAGAGGATGATATGAAAGAAATAGCTGCTATCCCTGTAGAAAATACGACGTTTACGGATAGGGGACTGGAAGACAACTCTGTTTATCAATATGCGGTAACAGCTTTAAATGCAGATAATAATGAGAGTGATCTGTCTTCAATCCTCGAGGTCAGGACGTTTCCGGCTGTAGAGGGACTTGCGGCTACAAGCGGAAAGATAAGGCGGGTACCTTTGAAATGGAATCTCTATTCATACGATACGGCCGGGTATAGAATCTATAGGTCTTCAGAGAAAGAGACCGGATTTAAACAGATAGCCCAGATCGAGGGCAGGAATAAAACGACCTATACGGATAGCTCGGGTCTTTCCGATATTTCAACATATTGGTATAAGATCGCGGTATTTGGCAGCGATGGAGCCGAGACCGATATGTCTAATCCCGTTTCTGCCGTAACCAGAGATAAGCCTCCGATTCCGATAGGTCTTACAGGGCGAGGAGGCGAGGCGAGGAGGGTATCTTTAAAATGGGACGGTATCAATAGCCCCGACGATGAGATCAAAGGGTATATTATTTATCGCTCGACAGAGGAAAAAGGAGAGAACAAGAAAATAGGGGATATAGATGCAGACAAAAACTCATTTGTAGACGATGACCCTCCGCTTAAAGACAATACCGTTTACTATTACAGTATCGGTTCTTACAACTCTGCCGGTGTATCGAGCAGCCTTTCAAATGTAGTATCCGCTACAACAAAGCCTGTTCCGCAAACACCGCGCGGGTTGACTGCAAGTTCCGGAGAGGTAAAGCGGAGTACCCTTAAATGGGAATCAAATCCTGAAGCTGATATAAAAGAATATGCGATTTATAGACGAGATCAAGGTGAGAAGGATTTTGAAAAGATCAAGACTATAGAGAAAGTTATAACCTATATTGACGCCGATCTGAAGGATGGTCGTGAATATGTATATGCCGTCAGGGCAATAGACAGCGATAATCTTGCGAGTGACCTATCACCTTATGTATCCGCAGCAACAAAACCCCTTCCGCAAAGACCTCAGGGATTAAAGATTACGGAACAGGACGGCAAAAAAGTAGTTTCTTGGGAGGTGAATCCCGAGAAAGATATAAGGCATTATAATGTTTATAAGAAAGGGTTTCTTGGGGTATCGGTTAAACTTGCAACGGTTTTGGGCAATTCGTGGATTATTAATGAAGTAAAAGGCAAAGTTGAATTATTCGTTACCGCAGTAGACGAGACAGAACTCGAAAGCGAAGGCTCCGAAGTTACGATTGTTGAGATAATTAAAAAGGGGGAATAATACGGGGTCATTCCTACTCCAGTCTTCCCTTATTTTGTCCTGCAATTCGCGCCCTTGACTTACTGTTTGAGGATATGCTACTCTTAAAACAGAATTTTAGAAGTTTTTGCAGTTTATAAGGCCACAAAGACTTTTGACTTTGCGGCTTTTTTTGTTTGTAGAGACCTTTCTGAGATTTGAGTTTTTAGATAAGGAGGTAAAAGAAATGTCTAATGGAAAAGTAAAGTGGTTCAATGACTCTAAGGGCTTCGGCTTTATAACAAGCGAAGAAGGCATGGATGTTTTTGTTCACCACACTTCGATTCTCGGCAATGGATTTAAGACCCTTGCCGAAGGCGACTCGGTCAGTTTTGATACCGAAAAAGGCCCGAAAGGTCCCAAGGCTGTCAATGTAGTAAAACTTTAATCGACAGGCAAAGGCTCTCTCGAAGCGAGAGAGCCTTCTCATTTGAGGAATAACAACTGCATGAACATCAGAAAAAAAGAGACAAGGCAAGAAAGGCAGCAGCAGAGGCTTGATGCAGGCATTATGTCCGAACATTTCCCTGAGGTCGCAAGTATAGTAATCAGTATGATATATAGCCAGGACGGGATAGAAAAATCGCTTCCCAGGACCGTTAATTTCTATCCGGACAGTTATGCCCTTTTCAGGATAGATTGTTTGAGCTTGGGCTGTGTTGACGGGGGATTTGATCTAAGCGATGTTATAACCTCGATGATAAGAAACCGTAAAGAAACGACAAAAGGCAAGCTCGTTTGTAAAGGTGGTCCCTCTACAGACCATGCAACTATCGTCTACGAAATTGCTATACAATACGCATAGAAAAGAGCATGGCTTAACCCCGATTATTCACAAATAACATATTCTTTTATCTTTTTGAGTCTTTGCCCTTTTATACCTAAGTCCTCAAGGCATGTAATCTTTCGGTCTCTTCGTATCGTCAATATCCTTTTTACAGTATCCGGTCCAAAACCCGGAACCTTCAACAGCGACTCCCTCTCCGAAGTATTTATCCTGACAGGATAAAATTCCGGATGGTTGTCTGCCCAGATTTGCTTCGGGTCTTTATCCAGACTCAAATGACCGGTCTTATCGAGAAGAATACTACGATTTGCATACGGCTCCGGACACGATAAAATTTCGCATTGACCCTGCAATGTTTCTTTCCTTTATATTTCCGCTGACGGACGTTGTCGTCGTAACCTTTTTATTCATGAGAAGGAACACAGCCGTATATGCCTTTCTCTTAAACGGCCTCATTGTTATATACGGAACGGTTTTCATGGCACACTTCAGCATATCGGAGATAGTTTCAAAGTCTTTACCGATCAATGAATGGCTGCTCAAGTCTACCCTGCCGGATATCGGTATAGCATGGGGTGATTTCTTTATCGGTAAGGCACTTTATGACCTTCATATGAGAGAACATTGATCGGTTGAAATTTATCTCTCCTTGACTTTTCTCTTAAATTAAGAAATTATAAAACTTAGAGATTAAAAGGAGGATTGTTATATGCCATTGGTTAAGGTAAAAAGGTTTTCACAGGTAACCATCCCATCCGAGATACGGCAAAAGGCGAATATAGAAGAGGGGGATATTGTTGATATGAAATATGAGGATAACCGGATTGTCATCATTCCAAAACGCATAACAGACAAGTCCGTTGACTGGGCAAAGAGATTCGATGATGTGTTATCACATGTACGAACGGCTGCTAAGAAAGCCGGGATAACTGAAAAAGACGTCGAAACTGCCGTCAAGGCCGCGAGAAAGAGAATTGCCCGTTCAAATTTTTCTTGACACAAATCCAATCTCGGAGTATATTTAAAGCATGTTTTACAATCCGATGATGATTAATAAGGCCGTCCTTAAGAACGCCTGGCACATAGGTGCCGTGGCCGAGGAGGGGTTCTATTAACTTGTAGTCGGATAAAACAGGAAAACTCAAAGGCCACGGAATAAACCCCGTGGCCTTTTTATTTTTGCATTTGCGGAGAAACATAATGGATAAAACAAAATGACTCTAAGCTCGCTAAGAGGAGACGGTAAGGCCGGGATCATAGTTGCACTCATTGCAGTTTATATCTCATGGGGGTCAACATATCTGGCAATCCGCATAGCATTGGAGGATCTGCCTCCGTTTCTCATGATGGGGATAAGATTTCTTGTTGTAGGCATAGGTCTTTATCTTTATCTGAGGATCAGAGGCGCCTCTGTGCCGGATCATGCACAATGGAATAATGCCGCGATTATCGGCGGATTTTTACTATTAGGTGGAAGCGGCGGAGTGGCATTTGCCGAGCAATGGGTTTCATCGGGAATAGCAGCATTGATGATCGCCACTACTCCGCTCTGGACCGTACTTTTTGCAGGGATATGGGGAAGATGGCCGATAAAATTAGAATGGGCAGGTCTATTGCTTGGACTGACAGGGATTATAATCCTGAATTTCGAGGGTGATTTAAAGGCAAGTCCTATAGGTGCGGCGGCTTTGATTATAGCGGCGATATCATGGGCATTCGGTTCCGCATGGAGTCTCCGGCTATCACTTCCGCAGGGTTTAATGGCCGGAGCTACCGAGATGATTACAGGCGGTATATTGGTGCTTATGGCAGGTCTCTTGACTGGCGAAAAGATAGTGGCATTGCCCTCTCTTCGCGTGATTGCAGCAGTATTGTATCTTGCAATATTCGGTTCATTAGTAGGCTTCATGGCATATTTGTATTTACTTAACAGGGTGAGACCGTCTCTCGCAACAAGCTATGCCTATGTAAACCCGGTTATAGCCGTTATATTGGGCGTATGGCTTGCAGGAGAGAAAATTACCGCTACGGGAATTACAGCGATGGTGGTAATAATCATCGGTGTGCTATTGGTTATGTTCGGGCAGAAAAAAGAAAAGTAAACGGAGAAATAAAGGAGGGTCAAATGAAAATTGACACAAAATGCGTTCACGCGGGAGGTTACCCTGATGCCCAGACAAGAGGAATAAATACTCCCATATTTACTTCCTCGGCTTACGGGTATCTTGATACTGATACCAGGTTGTATCAGAGGTATTTCAACACACCGAATCAGGAAGCTGTTGTAAAGAAAATCTGCGAACTTGAAGGGGCAGAAGATGGCATAGTCTTTTCTTCGGGTATGGCGGCAATAAGCACAGTTCTACTCAGCCTGCTAAAAAACGGAGATCATGCAGTAGTTCAGGATGAGATATACGGCGGAAGTCATGCCTTTGTGGAAGAACACCTCGGCAAGCTCGGCATCTCCTTTACCTTAACCGGCAGAGAAGTACAGGAGATCGAGAAAGCAACTAAGGCAAATACGAAGTTGATCTACATAGAGAGTCCAACCAATCCCCTGCTTAATGTCGTTGATATACACAGGGTTGCCGGGATAGGTAAACAAAGAGGCATTCTAACGGTTATTGACAACACCTTTGCAACACCGATAAATCAGAACCCGTTTCTGCTCGGCATTGACGTAGTGCTTCACAGCGGAACCAAGTATCTGGGTGGACACAGCGATTTGTACTGCGGTGTTGCAGTAGCCCGAAAGGACATAGCAGCGATTATTAGAAAAACTGCATCGCACCAGAAAGTATCGGGTGATGTAAGAAAGCGTCTCGGAATTTCAGATAACTTGTTAAGACTATCCGTGGGCATAGAGAATGTCAGCGATCTGATTGATGATATTCGGCAGGCATTGGAAGGTTGATAATAAATGGATTGCAGAAAGGATAGAGTAAAAAATGGATGAACAAGAGTTATAATTGATGTAATACCAAAAGGAGGTTTCATATAATGAGTTATTTTACGATTAATAAAGATAAGTGCAAGCGTGACGGCATCTGCGTTTCAGAATGCCCGCGTCTCATTATTGAGTTAAAGGATGATTCTTCGGTGCCTACCCCTGTTACCTATCAGGATAAGGAGATAGAGAAGGAGAAAATCGCTAAGCTCATTGATATTGCCCGCTACTCACCTACGGGCAGGAACAGCCAGATGGTTAAATGGCTGGTTATTAATTCGAGGGAGATGGTGTACTCCATGGCGGGGATGACCATTGACTGGATGCGATATATGATTAAAGAGGGTAACCCCATTGCAGCCTCGTTCAGATTTGGAGATGTTGTAAAGACATGGGACACAGGGCATGACATTATTTGTAGGGGAGCGCCGGGACTGGTTATTACCTATGCTCCCCAAGAATATGCAGCAGCCTATGTGGACTGCTCTATCGCTATCACCTTTTTGGATCTAGCTGCACCGTCTTTTGGTTTTGGCACCTGCTGGGCAGGTTTCTTCATGATGGCTGCCTCCCACTGGCCGCCATTGCAGCAGTCGCTATCGCTACCCGAGGGACATTCGTGTTTCGGTGCGATGATGATCGGATATCCGAAATACAGATATCAAAGACTTCCCTTAAGAAAAAAACCGGACGAAAGAGTCCGTTCTTTCCTTATTATCGCGACTGAACTCATGGCTCGATCAATGCATAATTGTTTTTTGTCTTAAGTGGCGGATATATTCGATCACACCGGGAAGGATAGAGAGAAAGACGATAGTTAGAATCACAAGCGTAAAGTTGTTCTTAACGATAGAAATGTTTCCAAAATAAAAGCCTGCAAACACACAAATCGCAATCCAGAGAATACCACCCACGACATTGTAACTTATGAACTTCACATATGTCATACTTCCTATGCCCGCTACAAATGGAGCAAAGGTGCGGATAATCGGAACGAATCGTGCAAGGATAATCGTTTTACCACCATATTTTTCATAGAACTGATGTGTACGGTTCAGATGTTCCTTATTGAGAAATCTAACGTTTTCTCTTGTAAATACCTTTGGTCCGACTATATGGCCTATCAGGTAATTTGCAGTATCGCCTGCTATAGCTGCTATACTCAGGAGTATAAATAGGAATCTTATATCCAGTGCACCGGTGGCGGCAAAGGTCCCTGCTACAAAAAGCAGTGAATCACCCGGAAGTATCGGTGTTACGACAAGTCCTGTCTCGCAGAAAATTATGATAAATAGCAGGAAATATGTAAATGCGCCATATGCCTGTATAACAGCGCTTAAGTGTTTATCGAGGTGTAGAAATATATCAATAAAATTTGAGATCAGTTCCAAAGGGTTTCTTTATCGTCTATAAACGATCTTTTATTTCAAGATTTATGGGCAAGACCATGTCCTGCCCATAATACTATTCCTTTAAATCTTCTGAGTCTATCTGAATAGGCGAGGCTGCAACCCTCGCTTCCATATGTCTCGGATTAACCGCAACCATTGTATCTTCTTGCCCTGTATCAGGATATACCATATACCTGTAAGAAGCTACTTGGCCATACGTCTCCAGCATGTGTTTTTGTCCCTTTACATAAAGCTGGCATTCATCATTAAAGCAGACATACAGGAAAGGCACTCCCCAACTCACCCCATCCCAGGGATAAACATCGTATTTTTCAGTTTCCTTTCCGCAGTGCGGACATATTGGAGCATTTTCTAACATACTTTTACCTCCTATTGAACAGACCGATATGAAGGTTCTGCTCAATTCGATGCTTAATGCTTAATTATAACATAAAACTAAAACGAGATAACGGAAAATGCATAGAACATTACGACTTCAACATTACGACTTCTACTTGACATGAAGATTAAATGAGAGTACTAAATAAGTAGAAATCAGGAGAGTGTGGGTAAAGGTATGAGAGAACCCGTTGGTTGGGGAGAGGATAAGGGGTCAATTCTTTCATAATGACAAACCCTTCTCAATGCGATCCAACAGACCCCTGAGTTTCCGATCTTTCTGCAACTTCTCCAGCAACCGTTTTCTTCCTTGGCAGGTGATTGCGCGTGTGATAGATCAAGGCTCACGATTGTCGGCAGTGAGGTTGGCAGGTGCACATGCCGTTTGTGATTTACTTGGACTTGGGAAGTTTGACGAAGATGATTTATAT
>JACQXD010000113.1 GCA_016208875.1 Nitrospirota bacterium | reverse complement strand
CTATTTATATCCATCATCTCCGCAAATGCATCTATAATGGATACCTTGCAGCCTTTTCCTTCGAGGACGGAGGCAAGATACGCTATCCCGAGCGGCGGAACGATAATATCCTCTTTAGCAATATGTCTCGGCGGCGGCTGAATTAAAAGAATCTTCATTATGCTATTTTTTCGCTTCTCTCGTTTTTGCGTTTACTATAAATTTTCAATGTATATGTTACGCATATACTTGCGTACCTCTTAACTTTATGCCAAAAGTTCATCTATTGGCAGTATCTGCTTACTGTGCCGAATAGTGAGAATTGATATTTGTGTTTTTTCAAGGCGATAAATGATCCGGTAATTGCCGTAAATCATCTCTCTAAATCGGTCATGTCTAATTTCAGGGACAATCCTGCCGATTTCAGGAGAAGATTTTAGATGTTCGACTTTTGAAAATACCGTGTTAATCCATTTTTCTGCTGCTGATGGTTTGTCCTGGGCTATGTATTCAGCGATTTCCGAAGCTCTATCAATAGCCAACGGCGACCAATTGATTTTCATTTTTTGATTCTTTTTAAGACTTTTTCTTTTGCATTTTCATGAGCAATTCCCTGTCCATTTTCGAGTTGATTGAGGGATACCTGAACATCCGTCAAAAGCTCAAGTTTTTCCTGAATGGCTTCATATTCATGAACATCCAATAAAACGGCAACGCTTTTCCCATGCTGGGTAATAATCACAGGTCTTTTTGTGTCATGAACCCGCTTTATGAAGTTTGCAATGCCTGTCCTTACCTCGGATAATGGCTTGATATCTTGATCAATTTTTAATCTTTGCATTTTATACCTCGCATTATTTCTAAATTATGTACATTATAACGTACAATATTTAGTATTTACAAGAACTTTCTTGAACTTCCCCGAAGCAAGCTGCGGGATATAATGTCTGTGACCTTGTATACTCCCATGGCAAATATTATAAAGTATCCTAATGATGGAAGATATAACCTGTGTTCGAATATGACATCGGGGAGTACAGCCACAGAGGACGTAGGAGAAAGTAAAAGAAAAAACCAGAGTATGAAAAAGGATAAAAATCTCTGCCTATTAAAAAGTAGCATTGCTGATATGAGTAACATAATGATACCGATACCTCCAACCAATGTAGTAATAGGATTTAGCAGTCCGGTCGAGACAGGATAATTATAATCTACATTCTGATCTATTGGAAGTATCAAGAGTTTTATATATGTCCATAGTACCCTGAACTGCGTGAAAAGATATTCGTATCTGGATATAAAGGGCAGCCCGGCATATATGTTTGGGGTAGGAGGAGATTTTACCGTACCGGCCGATACAAAATTCATTATCTGGGATATGCCCATAAAATACATTGCTGAAAAAAGGGTTGTGAGAAATAGTATGTATATAGGCCATTGCCTTAAAAGGGTCTTGATATTTCTATCCGATATAAAGAAAACATCATAAAGAAGAATTGTTACCGGCAGGGTTACGGCTATCTCCTTCGCACCTATGGCAAGGACGGCGGAAAGGAGAGAACCAAGATACATGATCCATGATGCACGATGCACGATACCCCCCTTTAATTCCCCCCTTAGTAAGGGGGGACATAGGGGGGTGTTGTCTTTATCGTGAATCGTGTATCCTGCATCGTGCATCATTTTTGTATCGTGTGTTCTGAATTTTATATACATTATCAGTGACAAAAGATAGAAAAAGGTGGAGAGTATCTCTGCCCTTTGTGCGATGTATGTAACCGCCTGTGTCTGGATAGGATGTAAGGCAAACATAAGGGATGAGAGAAAGGCAACAAAACTATGATGCACGATGCATGATACATGATGCACGTTACCCCCCTTTAATTCCCCCCTTAGTAAGGGGTGACATAGGGGGGTGTTGTCTTTATCGTGAATCGTGGATCGTGAATCGTGAATCGTGAATCGTGAATCGTGAATCGTGTATCGTGTATCGTGAATCGTGAGCGTAACCGTCACAAACCAATAGACAAGTATTACATTCGAAAGGTGGATAAAGAAATTTATATAATGATAGGTCGGCGGTTTAAACCCGCCTATTTTATAGTTTAAGGCAAAGGTGGCCATTGTAACCGGTCTGTTTACCAACGGCTTTCCGTCGGAATAAAAGAAATCAGAGATATTCTTTACGGATTTTACGTAAGGATGGGTTATGATCGAAGAGTAATCATCAAAATGAAATTCCGAATAGAACGAGTTTGAGTAGGCGATAAACGTCAGAGAGATAATGAGCATTATCCTCTTTAAGTGGATGATGCTATCTCTCATAACTCTTATTCTCTATGTTCGATATGAGTTTGGATGCCCACCGGACAAATTGGCCTGTGGGACTTAGTCTAAGATATTCGTTCAGGATTTGATGGGCCTCTTCATATCTTTCCGTCGAGTAAAGGAAGAAACCATAATTATAATAGGTCTCCGGCATATTGGGATAGAACCTTAATGCCTCTTCAAAATGAGATTCTGCCTCGGAGTTTATGCCGATTTTACTGTATGAAACTGCGAGATTCATATGGGCGAGGGCATAATTAGGAAGAATAGTTATCGCTTTCTTAAACTCCCCTATCGCATCCGGATCACGGCCTTGAGCACCATATGCCCTTCCTAAATTATTATGTGCACGTGCATTATCCGGTGCCTTTTCTACCGAATCCCTCCATAGGGTAAAGTCGTTCAGCCAGACCTTGTTCCTTTCATAGGTGAGATAGGTAAATGATGAGCCGATAATGAGAAAGAGCAGAAGGTTCAGAAGTCTTTGCTGCAGTACCGGGGGCATTACATTCCGCTTTCTTTCTTCTGCAAACCGAGCACATATTTTTTAAAGACGATCAAGCCTGTCCTTAGTTTCGATAATAATTCGGTAATGGAGGTCAGGCTTTTCAATTCCTTAAGAAGGAAATGCGGGCTGAAGTAATGTCGTCTGTATGCCCATGCAATAAGTCCTTCCATATCTTTCTTTGTAAGCTGAGGGTATGAAAGAACCGATTCATAGACCGCATCGTTCAGGGAATACTCGCCCCCTATAAGCCATCCCTCCCTCTTTGCAGCCTCATAAAGTTCCGTGCCGGGAAATGGCGAAGCTATAGAGTAAAGTACATAATGTATCTTGAGTTCCTCGACGGCATTAACCGTCTTCTTTATGCTCTCCTTTTTCTCCGTAGGGCAACTTCCGATAAGTATGTTAACCTCCGGCTCAACGCCGTGCCTCTGCATAAGTTTTATGGTCGTTTTTGCCTTTTCGATATCAAGGTCTTTCTTTATGCATTTTAGGACATCGGGATCAAAAGACTCTATACCGAAGTCAACATAAGTACAATTAGATTCCTTCATGGCCTTTATAATCGGTTCTGTAACGAGATCAACCCTCGCAAGACATGACCATTCAAGATCATACTTTTTGAAAAATCCGCATAGCTTAAGTGTCCTCTCCTCACCCCAGATAAAGTTGTCATCCATGACAGAGACCGCCTTAAAGCCCATATCCGATATCTCTTTTAATTCTTTTTCAATCCGCTCAAGAGCCATCAGTTTAACAGGCGGTTTTCTTCCGTATTTACCTTTATGTACTGCTTCCCTTACATAACTCAGAGAATTGGGGAAACAGTACCAGCACCTGAAAGAGCATCCCCTGCTCGTAAGCAGAACGGTCTGTGGGCTTTTCTTCATCTTTGAATTAAAATACACCGAATGATCGAGCAATCTTCTGTCCGGAATAGGCAGGCTGTCTATGTCCTCTATGAACTCTCCGATCGGTCCATATGAGATATCTTTCCCGTTTCTGAAGACAATATTTTCTATGTCTGCTCTTAGCGATCCCGACTCGATAGCCTTGATGAGTTTTAGGGTAGTCAACTCCGGTTCTCCACGCACAACAACCGTATCTTCCCTGTCGTCTATGAGCTCAAGAGGAAATGCCGTAGGATAAGGTCCCATATAGATAAATCTTGCTCCGGGCTTAAATTGTCTTATAATCTCTCTTGCCTTAATGTCCGTACGTTTTGTGAGAAATACGGAATAAAAGACAAAGATATCGGCATCTGTGGATTTTATATAACCGGTAAATTCGGAGATCCCTTTTTTTTGAGCCGGAAAATCGAGGAGTTCAATCTTATAACCATTATCCCGAAGAATTGTTGCACACATAAGACTCGGAATATGCGGCAGATAATAAAAAGAGTATGCACAGCCATAAAGCCTATCTGCCGCAGGTTTCCCATCGAGGGCAGGCGGAGACAAAAAGGATATTTTCATCTTAAAATCCCTCCTAACCTCCCTTTGCCAAAGGGAGGAATTCCCCTCTTTGGAAAAGAGGGGTTAGGGGAGATTTTTATTATCTTTTGAGTTGCTGCGCAGTATGAACGTTTCATCTTGTGCCTCCGGTCTTTTTATACGGATATACCAACTCCCTAACAAATCCTGCTGACCATGCACATAGTATTATCGTTATAGCGATAGGGACATATAGTGATATCCGAATAGATGACATTTCTGCCAGAGAGACTATAAAAGAATAAAAGAGTATAGAAAGATACGCGAGGACTAAAAGTAAAAATAATGCTGGCGAAAAAATAAGTAAAAGCAGACTTATCGGCAGACCGAGACCTATCATGATATGCATAATATTTATCATCCTTTTATCTCTTTTCCCAACCTGCAGCCTTCCAATGGCATAACGGTACATCTGCTTCCAGAGACGCCTTGGGTTTGGTCTTCTATAGTGCCACACAAACACGTCGGGTGTATATAAAAGTTTATACCCGTTATCTATAAGTCTTTGATTCAACTCCGTATCATCGCATGTGAGCAGAGATTCGTCTATAGGCATAACCTTGCTTAGTGCATCCTTTCTGTAAACGGCATTGCATCCCGGAATGCTTCTAACCGCTCTTATCTCGTTTAACTTTCTCGCATGAATAGACCCTGCTGCGAAGATACTTTGATTAAAGACAAAGCCTACGGCCTTGCCGAAATCTCTCTCATTAGAAGGGGTGAGGTTAGGGCCGCCGACGCATGCCACATTAGCATCGTCGAAATATTTCAAGGAATTTTTGATCCAGTTTGCATCAACTACACAATCGGCATCCGTAAATGCAATGATTTCTCCACTTGAATGGTTGAACGCAATATTTCTCCCCGGAGAAACCGTCATTTTTTCGTTTGTAACGACTTTTGCACCATATTGTCTTGCAGTTTCGGCAGAGTCATCCGTTGACATGCCGTCGGCAATTATAACCTCGATCTTATCCCTGGGATAATCAAGATCATGGATACTGCGCAGGCAATTTTTTAATAAAGCCGCCTCGTTTCGTACAGGGATGATTATTGAGATTAACGGGCCAAAGAGGGGATCAGAAGGATTCCCGACAAGCGGGAATGACAAAGTACGATTTATTTTTTTGATACCCCGCCGTCTCTGCGGCGGGGAGGTTCATTTGAAAAATCCCTCCTAACCTCCCTTTGCCAAAGGGAGGAAAGATTCCCCTCTATCAAGAGGGAATTAAGGGGTGTGTTCCCCTCTTTGGCAAAGAGGGGCAAGGGGAGATTTTCTGAATAATATAAATTCAATTATGAAACCCGTTATAGAATTTCTTAGAAAACCATTCAACGGTATTTTTTAGCCCATCAGGTAAAGAGACCGTTGGAGACCAACCGAGAATTTCTTTTGCCTTTTTATATAAGAGGCAGGATCGTTTCAGATCGCCTTTTTTTTCAATACCATGATATGCGGTTATGTCTTTGCCGATGATTACTGCAATATTATCGTATAATTCATTGACCGATGTTTCTGCACCGGTCGATATATTGAATTCGCCTGATATATTCGGTTCTAATGCCTTTATATTTGCCGCTACGACATCGTCAACAAAGACGTAGTCTCTCATCTGAGAACCGTCGCCATGTATTACCGGCTGCTCGTCTTTCAAGAGTTTATTGATAAATATTGCAATTACGCCGGACTCGCCTAAATGATTCTGCCTCGGGCCGTATACGTTGGAATATCTGAGTGCCGTATAGTCAAGCCCGAAATTATATTTATAGTAGTGAAGATATTTTTCACAGGTAAGTTTTGCAACACCATAGGGACTTAAAGGCACTGAAGGATGAGCTTCGTCTGCCGGGTAATATTCCTGTTCCCCGTATATCGCTCCCGATGATGCCAATATGAATTTCTTAATCCCGGATTTCAGCCCCGCATCAACAAGGTTTATCGTTCCGATTATATTGACCTCCGCATCGAAACAAGGATCCTCGACTGATGCCCTCACATAAATCTGTGCAGCATGGTGATTAATGACATCGGGATTTATCTCCTTAAACAGAAGGATAAGATCGTCTCTTATATCTGCATGGTAAAATACGGCTTTTGGATTTATGTTTTCCCTTTTTCCTGTGGAAAGATTATCGAGAACAAAAACCTCATGCCCCTCATTTATATACGCATCAACAATATGAGAGCCGATAAACCCTGCTCCGCCGGTAACAAGAATTCTCATAGTTTATGATAACGGAAGTAGCCTTCTTAATTCAAATCCTTCTGTCGGTTATAATAAATAAATTTTCAATAAATCTCCCCTAACCCCTCTTTTCCAAAGAGGGGGTCAGAAGGATTCCCGACAAGCGAGAATGACAAAGTACGATTTATTTTTTTGATACCCCGCCGTCTCTGCGGCGGGGAGGTTCATTTTGTTAAAATAACTTATGGATACGATAAAGATAATCGAAAAATATTACAGCCGTGAAACCGTGGCGTACAATTTCCTTGTCCGGCATAGTAAGATGGTTGCTCAAAAGGCCATAGAAGTTGCCGAACGGGTTAGGCATCTGAATCCGGATATTAAATTTATTGAAGAGGCAGGGATGCTTCATGATATAGGGATATTCCTGACAAAGGCACCTCACCTCGGCTGCTACGGAGAAAAACCTTATATCTGTCACGGCTATCTCGGAAGGGAGATACTGGAAAAGGAAGGTTTCCCGAGACATGCAATCGTATGCGAAACCCATGTAGGTGTAGGATTAACGGTAAAGGATATAGATGATAACGACTTTCCAATACCTAAAAGAGATATGTTACCGATTACTATCGAAGAACAGATTGTATGCTTTGCAGACAAATTTTTTTCAAAGGACGATAATCCCTTGAAGGAGAAATCCATCCATAGTGTAAGAAAATTCATATCAAGGTTTGGAGAAGAAAAATTAAGGCGGTTCGATGAGTGGCTGAGACTTTTCGGCTATCAATAACGGGTGCTTGCTTATTACTCATGAAGAAAAAATTAGATATAAAAAACCGCAGGGTCCATGTCTTGTTAGTTGTAGTCTTGGCAATTGTCATCTATTCGAATACCTTTAATGTCCCATTTATTTTTGATGACTTTCTATATATTGCAAATAATGATATCGTCAAAGACCTTCGACATTTCATAGAACCTTCAAAAACAGTAAACGCCTTATCGCCTGATACCCTGGTAAATTATACTTTCAGGAGCAGATTTATAGGCTATCTGACGTTTGCAATAAACCATAAATTATCCGGTATGGATGTCAGAGGGTATCATATCCTCAACCTCATAATCCATATATTTAATGCACTTCTTGTCTATTGCCTTGTGATGCTGACGCTGACGCTCACGCTGAGGATACACGATACACGATACAAGATGCCGGATATGGAAAAGCACCTATTTACCCTTATTTATTGCTTTAATTTTTGTCTGTCATCCGGTACAGACCCAGGCTGTCACCTATATCTCCCAAAGATTTGCCTCGCTGGCAACATTTTTTTATCTGTTGTCGCTGGTGATGTATATCAAATTCAGGATCCACGATTCACGATTCACGATACACGATAAAGAAAATCATGAATCGTGCATCATGAATCGTGAATCATGCATCGTGAGTCGTGCATCATGGATCCTGTATCTTGCTTCTCTCCTTTCTGCCGTTCTCGCCATGGAGACAAAGGAGATCGCATTCACACTTCCGATTATGATTTCCCTTTATGAGTTCATGTTTTTTACTGATTCACGGTTCACGATTCACGGTTCACGGTTTAAACGGAGAATCTTATACCTGATGCCTATCCTTCTTACAATGCTGATCGTCCCGATGGCCATTATAGATACTACAAAGCCGGTTGGAGATTTAATATCAGGTGTTGACGAAGCAACGAGAGCCAAAGCGGTTATATCGAGACTGGATTATCTTTTTACCGAATTCCGGGTAATAGTCACTTACATAAGACTGTTTTTTTCCCCGTTTAATCAGAATTTTGACTACGATTATCCGGTATATAATTCGTTTTTAAGTCCTGAAGTACTTTTATCTTTTTTGTTTCTGCTTTCCATATTTGGATTTGGAATCTATTTGTTTTACCGTTCACGATTCACGATACATGATGCACGATACACGATTCACAATACGCCAAGCATGAATTACGTGTCACGTGTTACGCATCACGCATTACGGTTGGTAGCCTTCGGCATTTTCTGGTTCTTCATAACCCTTTCTGTCGAATCGAGCATCATACCGACTCAGGATATGATATACGAACACAGACTATATCTGCCATCTGTTGGTATTATCATGGCTTTCGGTACAGCCTTATTCGGCGTTATACAACGAAGGGTGGTATTATCATGGCTTTCGGTACAGCCTTATTCGGCGTTATACAACGAAGGGGTGGTAGTGCGACAGTGCGACAGAACGACAGGACGTCAGGACAGAGCAGTAGTTTTTCTTTTCTTTATATCGTTCTACCGCTCTATTGCTCTGTCGCTCTAATAGTTCTTCTCTCAATCGCATCCTATACAAGAAATACGGTATGGCAGGATGATGTTGTCTTATGGAAAGATGCAATAAAGAAGAGTCCTCAAAAACCGAGGGCATATCACGAGCTCGGGCTTGCTTACTCCAATAAGGGTATGTTGAATGAGGCCATTTCAGAGTTCGAGAATACCGTGCGATTGAAGCCGGATTATATGATGGCCCATAATAATCTTGGAGTTATTTATTTCAAGAAAGAAATGTACGATGAAGCTATAAGGGAAATACAAATAACATTAATGCTCGGAGGAACCAAAAATGCCGATGCATACGGCAATATCGGGGCTATTTACTTAAAGAAGGAATTAACCGAAAGGGCAATTGAGTATCTTCAGTATGCATTAACCATTGATCCCGGTTATGCTTCTGCCCATCACAATCTTGGGATTGCCTATGAACGAAAGGGAATGACCGATAAAGCCAGAGAGCATTTCGAGAAAGCACACATGCTGAATCCCGATAAGTATCCGTAGAGGGATAGGAATAAGGAAGAAAAAGAAGGGGAGAGCAGGTAGTTAAAAATAGGGATATCCGGCATGCCTTCGTTTCCTGATGAGATGTTCTATAAAAAAAAATGCCCTGCCCCAAAAATAATTGTGTTTGTAAAGGAAGACAATGTCTATTATGAAATGGAAGATAAGTCCAATCAATAGATACAAGAGGAAGGGGAAAAAGAAAGAGAGAATTCCGATTAAGATAAAAAAGTCTATCGTATGGAATATACAAATACCTGCGTAGGGAATTTTGTTTTTCTGTGACCAAAGATTATCGTGATACTCAAACATCTCTTTTATACCGAACCTCTTGCGCCGCAATACGTAGTAGATATAATGGTCAACGTCTATCAGGATGCTTCCTACACAGAACCAGAAAAGCTGTATGCCGTTCCAGAATGGAAGCAGGATCAAAGATGCAACGGCAGTTAATTTTACATGTTGTGCTAATGTCATATTTATATTTAATTTTAAACACTGCATATAAATTTTGTAAACCCACCGAGAAAATTAGACGATTGTGATTTTTTTTGCGGGTTAAATGATCGGCAAAAACAATTACCACTTGCATAATAATTCCAATTTATTATAAATTTCATAGATGAAGACGCATGTAAAGAAAACCCTTAATTCCCTTACCGGAAAGCTTATCTTGACCATCGGCACCCTTATGGTAGCGGGAAGCACTATCTTCTGGTACTTTCTAATCCAGCATCAGGAAAAAGAACTTCTCAGAAATTCCATAAAATACGGAGACTCTTTTATAGATTTTGTAGAAAAGAGTACCCGCAATGGAATGCTTACTTTTCAGCAGATACTGATCCAACAAACAGTAGAAGCGATAGGCTCAGCCGAAGGGATTATCAGAATCAGGATGGTTGACGGTAAGGGCAGGATTGCCTACTCATCCATAAAAGAGGAGAAGGGGACTATGCTCGATAAAAGCGAATCTCTATGCATGCTCTGCCATTCCAAATCAGGAGAATCGGTAAAGATGCAGAGTTCGTCAATAAAAATGGGCAAGGATGGTTACAGGGTTTTGAATATTCTGCATCCTATCTACAATGAACCTGCTTGTTACACCTCATACTGCCATGCCCATCCCAAAGAGCAAGGTATTCTCGGATTTGCAGAAGCCGATATCTCTCTATCTATTCTGGATAAGGCTATAAAAAAGCAGGAGATAGCTATAACAGCCTATGTCATCGGTTTTATCTGTTTGCTTTCGGTAATCCTCTGTACGATACTCTGGAACCTCGTATCTACCCCTCTTAGCATACTTACACACGGTATGGAGCGCGTGGCTGCCGGCGAGCTCGATTATACCGTAAAGATAGATACGGGGGATGAAATGGGCGACCTTGCAAGGGCATTTAACGCCATGACATTTGACCTGAAGAAGGCCAAAGACGAACTTGTCGAGTGGGGGAATACCCTCGAGAAAAAAGTTGAAGAGAAAACGGAAGAGATAAAGAAGGCTCAGACAAAACTTATACACTCGGAAAAACTTGCCTCTCTCGGGAGGATGGCAGCAGGGGTTGCTCATGAGATAAACAGTCCGCTCACCGGTATAGTGACCTTCGGCCATCTCCTGCGCGATAAATTTCCCGAAGACAGCCAGGAAAGAGAGGATGTCGAGGTTATTATCGAACAGGCAAATAGATGTTCCAATATCATAAAAGGGCTCCTTGGATTTGCAAGGGCAACCTCGGCGGAAAAAGGCCTGATAAATATAAACGACTTAGTAAACAGTTCTTTAAACATGGTGCAACATAAAGCGGATTTCTTCGATATCAAAGTCGTTCTGAATCTTGACGAATCATTGCCGCCGCTGAGGGTTGATGCATCCCAGATCCAGCAGGTCTTTTTAAACATGATTATCAATGCAGCAGATGCAATGGAAGGGAAAGGTACTTTTACCGTCACCACGCGGAAGGTCGTTGAAAACGGCAGTTCTTTTGCAGAGGTCGAGTTTAATGATACGGGACACGGCATCATGGAGGAAAACATTCCCAAGCTCTTTGAGCCTTTTTTTACGACAAAGCCCGTTGGTAAAGGCACAGGTCTTGGTCTTGCCGTCAGTCACGGGATTATCCAGGATCATGGAGGCAGGATACGTGTAAAAAGCGAATTGGGGAAAGGGACGAGTTTCTTTGTGAGACTCCCTTATTATGAGGGATGATAAGGAGAATAACCAATAACCAAATTACAATAACCAAACAAAAGGAGAATCACCAATAACCAATAACCAAATTACAATAACCAAACTTCTGAAATTTATTTGGAACTTGGAAGTTGGTGATTGGAGCTTATTTGGTTATTGGTGCTTGGTTATTGGTGATTTGTAATTCGGAGGCTGCTTATGGAGAAAGGTAAGATACTTATAATAGACGATGAAGATATAGTCCTTCGCAGTTGTCAGCGCGCACTTTCGCCGGCAGGTTATGATGTCAGGGTTGCTAAAAACGGAATAGATGGGCTGAAAATGCTTGAAACCGAGGCATTTGCCGTGGTACTAACCGACCTTAAGATGCCTGATTTGGACGGCATAGAGGTTTTGCGGAGGATCAGGGAGACCTGGCCCGATATAGAGGTCATTATAATAACAGGTTATCAGACGGTCGAAACTGCTGTGAAGGCTATAAAGCTCGGTGCATTCGATTATATTGAAAAACCTTTTAGTCCCGAACAAATTCTGTCTGTAATAAGGAATGCTATTGAGCGAAGGACAAAACAGTAGAATACTAAAAATTTTGAACCCCTCTTTGGAAAAGAGGGGCGAGGGGAGATTTTAAGAAAAAATTGCTGTTACAAAATCCCCCTTTATCCCCCTTTGCCAAAGGGGGAATATTAACAGCAGACTTGTATTGTTTTTGTTGCTTTATTAATAATTGTAGATTTAGTTAATATAAATCAGGTAGTATTATTTCGTGATTTGGGCGATCTAAAGATGGAAAGGAGGCTCTGAAAATGGAGAAGAAGGGAAAGATATTAGTACTTGATGACGACCCTGTTGTGACGCTGAGTTGTAAAAGGATACTTGGTGCAGAAGGGTTTAATATAATAACCTCGGATAAAGGCGAAGATGCTATAAAGAAGATATCTAATGAAGAATTCGACCTCCTGATCTCGGACATAAGACTCCCAGACGTTAATGGTATAACCGTACTGAAAGAATCAAAGATCATACAACCAAAGCTCGATGTAGTAATAATTACAGGTTATCCTACCATGGAAGATGCAAAGGAATCCGTCAGACTCGGCGCCTTTGAATATATAGAAAAGCCTTTCACTCCGGAATTTATGATAAACGTTGCAAAGAAGATTTTTGACCAGAGGGGCTGGATTTTAAGAAAAACATTTATAGATGAATTCAGGGACGAGATAGTGTCGCTCAGAGATACGGAAAATCCCGTTATTTTTTATAAAGAAGGGACATGGGCAAGACCCCTCAAAAACGCGATATGGGAGATCGGTTGCGATATTAGATACTGGCTTCTGAGCGGTCAGTTAACGTATATTGATCTGCCCGAGGGAATTAATACTATTATAGCCGGAGAATCCTTTGGAAAGATATTATCCGGTTCGGGACATACAGAGGACCTTATTTCTCCGATGACAGGAAAGGTTAAAGAAATTAATCATAATGCCAATACCGCAATGAGTGCACTTATCAGGGATAATCTGAGCGAAGGCTGGCTTTTATGGCTGGCACGGATTCAACCGATAACGGTTTAAATTTGAGATTTGAGATTTGAAATTTGAGATTTATAGTAAGGGGGTAGTTTATGGCAGAAGCCGCGAAGATTCTTGTTGTGGATGATGAACCGGTTGTTATAAAAAGTGCCGAAAGGGTCTTGAGGGCCGAGGGCTATGATGTAGAGGGCGCACTCGGTGGAAGAGAGGCAATACTAAAAATAGAGCAGAACAGCTATGATCTCGTATTCACGGACCTGAAGATGCCCGAGGTTGACGGCATAACTTTAATCAGATGGATAAAAAAATCAAACCCCTCTATAGGTATTGTCATTATTACGGGTTATCCTTCGCAGGATACTATAAAAGAGGCACTTGAATTGGGGATAATAGACTATGTGCCGAAGCCTTTTACCCCTGCAGTGCTTGTAGATGTCACAAAAAGGGCTGTTGAATGGACAGCAGGTAGAAAACCCGAAGAAAAGAAGATTACCGAAGAGTTTCCACCTGCAATGGCAGCCGAACTTGATAGGGTAATAAATGATTATAAAATAAAACCGGGGTGCCTCATACCGGTTCTTCAGCGCGCCCAGGAGATTGTAGGATATCTGCCGCCTATAGTTCAAAAAAGGATTTCTAAGGGATTAAATATACCGCAGGCAGAAGTCCACAGCGTTGTCTCTTTCTATTCATTCTTTACGATGAAGCCGAGGGGAGACCATAATATCAGGGTATGTCTCGGCACTGCATGCTATGTAAAAGGGATTGAGACCGTGCTCTGCAAGATCAGAGATACCTTAAAAATAGATATCGGCGATACTACGGAGAACAGAAGATTTTCTCTCGAAGGTGTGCGATGTCTCGGGGCATGCGGTCTCGCACCTGTAATGGTTATCGACCAGGATACATATGGTGCAATGACGCCGAAGAAGGCACTGGGAATTATCAGCCGGTATGATCCTGCAATTGCCGAGGCAGTATTGCAAGAAACGGTTGAAGAAGAAATAGTCGAAAAGGAGGGATAAGATGCCGAGATTGACGATTGAAGACCTTCAGAAGATTAAGGAAAAACATAAGTCGGATTTCACATTGCGGGAAGGCGGATACAGGGCAAAGGTTACGGTTCATATGGGCACATGTGGAATCGCTGCCGGTGCAAGGGCTGTTATGACCGCATTGATGGATGAGATATCAAAGGCTAATGTAACCGATGTCATTGTTACAACTTCGGGTTGTGCCGGTCTCTGTGCCCGTGAGCCATTGGCAACCGTCGAGATAATGAACCGGCCGCCGGTAAAATATTGCGACCTCAGCGATGAGAAGATCAAAGAGATATTTAAAGAGCATATACTCGGTGGTAATCCTGTTGAAAAATATGCACTGGTAGTTGGAAGTGAGACGACATATTAAAATTCAAAAATCAAAATTCAAAATTACTAATACGGTCATAAGTATGAAGACATTAATTATAAAATCCCTCCTAACCTCCCTTTGCCAAAGGGAGGGAAGATTCCCCTCTTTAGCAAAGAGGCTGGGATCCCGTTGCCACGAAGTATTGCAACGGGAAGCGGGGAGATTTTTCAATAATGATGCCTTACTTATGCACTCCTTAGTAAAAAAATATGGAATTCCTTTATTTTGAATTTTAAATTTTAAATTTTGCATTTATATTGAGGAGGAAAGGGATGGAAAAGTTTCGTGCGAATCTGATGCTGTGTGCCGGAACGGGTTGTGTTGCCAGCGGAACTAAAAAGGTCAAAGACGCCCTTATCGAAGAGATAAAAAAGAGGGGTCTTGAGGAAGAACTAAAGGTAGTTCTGACAGGCTGCAACGGTTACTGTGCAGAAGGACCCGTAATGTCGGTTTATCCCGATGAGATATTTTACCAGAGATTGACGGTCGAAGAAATACCAAAATTAGTTGAAGAACATTTTCTGAAGGGCAGACCCTATCAGAAACTGATGTTTACAGAGCCGGAAAAGAAGACAGCCATTCCGCTTATGAAGGAAATCCCTTTCTTCAAGCACCAGGTACTAAGGGTCTTGAGGAACAAAGGTCTTATTGATCCGGAAAAGATCGAGGAATACATTTCCAGAGACGGTTATCAGGCAGAGGCAAGGGCATTAACTCAGATGACCTCCGAAGATATTATAAAGGTTGTGAAAGATTCCGGACTGAGGGGAAGAGGCGGTGCGGGTTTCCCTACCGGGTTAAAATGGGAGTTTGCCTCAAAGGTCAAGTCGGAAGTTAAATTCATGCTCTGTAACGGTGATGAAGGGGACCCCGGAGCCTTTATGGACAGATCTGTCATGGAGGCGGACCCTCATTCCGTTATAGAAGGAATGGTGATCGGTGCGAAGGCAATTGGGGCACATAAGGGTTATATATATGTTAGGGCTGAATATCCGTTAGCCGTTAAACGTCTTCAATTGGCAATAGATCAGGCAACCGAAGCAGGTCTTCTCGGCAAGAATATACTCGATACCGGGTTTGACTTCGAGCTTGAGATATATCAGGGAGCCGGGGCCTTCGTATGCGGTGAAGAGACCGCACTCATGCGATCTCTCGAAGGGAAACGCGGCATGCCGAGACCGAGACCTCCATTCCCTGCACATAAAGGATTGTGGGATAAACCATCGGTATTGAATAATGTCGAAACCCTCGCACAGATATCACCTATAATCATAAACGGTTCCGATTGGTACAGAAGTCTCGGCACCGAAAAGAGCACCGGAACAAAGGTCTTCGCACTTACCGGCGCTATAAATAATGTCGGGCTTGTCGAGGTCCCGATGGGAATTCCATTGAAGACAATAATATACGATATAGGCGGAGGACCGAAGAAAGGGAAAAAGATCAAGGGTGTTCAGCTTGGCGGGCCCTCGGGGGGCTGTATTCCCGAAAGGCTTTTCGATCTACCCGTTACTTATGAGGATATTGTTGCAACCGGTGCCATTGTAGGTTCAGGCGGGATGGTTGTTATGGATGATAATACATGTATGGTCGGTATGGCGAAATTCTTCCTCGAGTTTACGGCAGACGAATCCTGTGGTAAGTGCACGCCGTGCAGGGTTGGAACGAAGATACTGCTCGATATGCTTATCGATATTACCGAGGGCAAAGGAAAAGAAGGCGATATAGAGACGCTCGAGGACCTCGGAAGGGATATTATTGCAGCATCGCTTTGCGGACTCGGGCAGACAGCCCCTAATCCGATACTCACGACAATAAGATATTTCAGAGAGGAATTTGAGTCACATATAAGGGATCACTGGTGCAAGGCAGGCGTCTGTCGTGCACTAACTACATTCTGGATAGATGAAAAAATGTGTAAGGGCTGCGGTGCATGTCTAAGGGGATGCCCTTCAAAGGCAATAGTCGGAGAAAAGAAAAAACCTCATAAGATCATCCAGGAGCTCTGCGTCAGGTGCAGAAGCTGTTATGAGGCATGCAAGTTTAAGTCCATTAAGATCATGCCTGCAAAATATGAAGGCGAACCATCCGAATTAGTCGGTGCAGCAGAAGCGGTAAAGGAGGAAGCATAATGGTAGAGCTAACGATAAACGATAAAAAAATATCCGTAGAAGAGGGAACTACAATCCTTAAGGCAGCTCAGATGAACGGGATTAAAATACCTAACCTTTGTTATGACAAAAGGCTCAGGCCATATGGAGGCTGCAGGTTGTGCGTTGTCGAGGCAAAGGGCCAGCCGAGGCTCCTGGCATCATGTTCAACGCCCGTAGCACCGGGAATGATCATCGAGACCGATACGCCAAAACTCAGGAAGGTTCGCCAGACCGTTCTCGAACTCATACTTATACACCATCCATTGGATTGTCCGATCTGCGATAAGGCCGGAGAATGCGACCTCCAGGACGTCTCTTATGACTACGGGAAACCTGCAGGCCGTTTCGTAAGACACAGAAAAGAAGCCCTCCCGGACGTCAGAGGTCCTCTGGTAGAACTTACTGCAAACAGGTGCATCCTATGCGGAAAATGCGTCAGGATCTGCGCCGAACATCAGGGAAGAGGCGCCCTCGGATTTATCGGAAGGGGATTCTCTACGGTCGTACAACCCGCATTCGGTGAAATACTCCAATGCGATTACTGCGGTCAGTGTATCGATATATGTCCTACCGGGGCACTCCTGAGTAAACCCTTTAAGTTCCGGGCACGGGCATGGTTCTTAGAGGAAAAAGACACGATATGCCCTTTCTGCGGCTGCGGCTGCACACTTACTTTGGGGATTAGAGAAGGTAAACTCCTGAGATCGAGGGCAAAGGAAGACATCGGGCAGAGCAACGGGAACCTATGCGGAAGGGGAAGATTCGGATTCGACTATATATACAGCGAAAACCGTTTAAAAACTCCAATGGTAAGAAAAAACGGCGAACTTGTACCTGCGTCATGGGAAGAGGCATTGGCATACATTAGCGACGGCCTGAAATTTGTTATCAGCTCTTACGGTAAAACATCGATCGGGGCTATCGGTTCTCATAGATGCACAAATGAAGACAACTATATGCTGGGGAAATTTATGCTGAATGTAATAGGCTCGAATAATATCGACTCTTCTGCTGCCTTTGGATATTCGAAGGTTCAGACGATACTGGATAAGGCATTCGGGCTGAAATCGCATCCTATAAACATGAAATCACCTTTGGGCAAAGATGTTATCTTGATAATCGAGTCCGATATAAGTATTACACATCCGGTATTCGGTCTTAATATACTTCAGGCAAAAAGAGAAGGCTCTCAATTAATTGTAGCGGATTTCAAGGAAACGAAACTTACCAGGCATAGTACAAGCCATCTGAAGATGCGTCAGGGAACTTCGGTTGCATTTCTCAATGGCCTGATGAAGATTATTATCGATAAAAGACTGTTCAACAGGGAAATCGTCTCGAAGATGACCGGCTTCGCGGAATTCGAGAAAAATCTGGATAACTACACTCCTGATAAAGTATCAAAGATTACGGGTATTTCCGAAAAAGATATTCTATCGACTGCCGGGATACTCGCATCGGCAAAGAGCAGGATGCTTTCTTTCACGGTCGGTTTTGCCGAGAACACAAAAGGTGCCGATACCGTATTGGCAGCTTCAAATTTGATAATCCTCCTCGGAGAAGATACGGATGCTTTACAGATTCCGGCAGAGTATGCAAATACATACGGGCTTTATACGATGGGGGTAAGACCTGACGCAGCAGTACCGGCAGGCAAAGATATTTTCGATATGCTTTATGGGTCGGGTTCTTTGCATGCACTTTATATAATGGGCGAAGACCCTGTTTCGGCCTTTCCATACAACTCAAAGATAATAAGCACACTTAAATCACTTGAACTTCTTGTCATCCAGGATATTGCCCTCACAGAGACAGCGAAATTCGCACATGTTGTGCTGCCGGCATCAAGCTGGGCTGAAAAGGACGGCACGTTCATAAATGCAGAAGGGGTTGCTCAAAAGTTGCAGAAAATAGTCGATCCCACAGGGCAATCCATGCCTGACTGGCAGATATTAAGGAATCTGTCTTTGTCCTTTGGGGCCGATATCGGCATGAGAAGTATTAAGGACGTTTCAGACGAAATCGGGAAGGCTGTTAGAGAAGAACAAAACACATCCGACAGGAGAGTCTTCCATCCCGTATCGCATTTACCTGTAGAGGAACCGGATGCCGATTATCCGATGGCATTTGTTACAAGGGATGTTTTGCAGCATTCCGGTACCATGTCCACCAGATCAAAGGCATTGGATCTCGTTGTTTCGGAGGCATTTCTTGAAATAAATGAGGACGATGCCGGAAAACTCGGCATATACGACAACAGCCATGTTAAGGTATCATCGAGAAGGGGAACTGTTTATCTCAAGGCAAAAATTTCAGATTCCGTTCCATCGGGGAGAGTTTTTACGTCGGTGCATTTCCCGCACGGTCGTGTCAATGCACTTACGAATCCTCCGGAAAATGGGACGGCAGCCACGGGTGCGGTTAAAGTGGAAGTGGTGAAGGGTTAATCCACCTTAATGACATTGGACGAAATTAAGATTACTTTAAATGCAACCGTCCTTACGAAAAATAGCGATATGGGTATGAACATCGAGAGGGCATATTGTGCCGATCTAATGAGCGATGTCCTCGCATTCTCCATCGCTAATTCCCTTTTAATCACGAGGTTGCCAATATAAAGGCGATAGTATTTGTTCAGGGTAAACGTCCCGACATAGAGACAATTGTCCTTGCCGAAGACAAAAAGGTACCTTTACTTGTAACCGATTATTCGATGTTCGGCACGTGCGGCAGACTCTTTGAGAAAGGAGTTCAGGGCCGTTCTAACAGGGATAAATGAATAGTAACACGGAAGGTATTTTTTTTCTAACGGGGAAAGACTTTGTAAATGCCGGCGTTGCTTCGAGCAAGCTTAAAGGTATACTCGAAGGGATGGGCGTAGGCAATGAGATCATCAGGATGCACCTGATTGGGCAAGGGAAATGGGCTGGGGCTCCGGCATGGGACTGCCGAACATCAAAAGAAATACGGACAAGATGACCGTAAATTCTACGGTAGGAGCAGGGACAACACTTGAGTTTATTATAAATTTAAAGCAGGCTGTCTAAAAAGATTTTTATGGATGGAATACGCGAAAACCCCGGGGGATACCGATTCAGATTGCCGGACATATCCAAAAAATCGGCCCGATAGTGAAATAGCCTCCATCTTCGATATCAGCGAACATACCGCAAAGTTTCACATCAAAAATATCCTGCGCAAACTCGATGCCTCGAACAGATGCCACGCCCTTGCCATCGCAGCACAGAAAGGTTTGATCGAACTCTGAGCAGATTATATTTGCCCAAAAGGATTTATGGGGTTTATTGACTTCGATGGGTTGAGGTAGTAATATACACATATATCCGATGGAGGTAAAAATGTCGAAGGCAAAGTTGACGTTATATGTGGATGACAATATAGCTAAATTAGCCCACAGGACAGCCAGACTGGCCGGGAAGTCCATTTCCATTATGGTGAAAGAATATTTTATTCAAAAAGATAGAGAAACGCATACAAATGGGGTATCGCCGGCAGTTTCTAAGTGGATAGGGATTTTAACGACTAAAAAGACCTATAAGAAACTGAGAGATGAGTATATTGATTACAGATTGAAGAAATATGAAAGTATTGATTGATACAAACATAATCTTGGATGTTCTAACAAAGAGGGAGCCTTTTTATGCCGATTCTGCAAAAATATGGTCATTTGTCGCCGAAGAAATTCTCGATGGTTATATCTCGGCAATCTCCGTTAATAATTTATTTTACATCGTAAAAAAACTAAAAGACCGTGAAACGGCAGAATCTTTTGTAGACCAAATATTGGAAGATTTTAAAATAATATCACTTACGAAAAACATACTTAAGCAGGCAAGGACTATTCCCAAAAAGGATTTCGAAGATTTGATTCAATATTTCTCGGCTATCCATGAAGGATGTGATGCTATCGTCACGCGGAACAAAGAAGACTTCCCGTCCGTCGGTATAAAAATAATGAAACCGACTGAATTGTTGAAAAAGATATAATCCTATTAAGTTCTCACGTATCTCTCCTCCTTCCTCCCCCGACCGGTGCTACTCGAAAGTTACTAACACTTCCCGTCAGATACCTACTCGAAAGAGTAGCTACTCGTTCGAGTAGTTTACATTTTATAAAATATTATGGTATATAAAAGAGCCTTAAAAACTGAGAGGGATGTTGGTGTGGTAAAAGAAGCATTAAAGGCTGCAAATATTTTTATTGAAAAAATTAAATAAGTGCCTGTAAACTAAGCAATAGTTGAGTTAGTTTTTGGCAGTGCAATTTTGGATTAATAATAAAGTTGTGGAGGAATAACTTTATGGTATCTGCCTTGCACAGACAGACAGACAGACAGACAGATTTAAGACCTTAGTAAGTTTCTTTATATCTTTGTCTATAATCTCAACCCTTTCCTGTAGCAACACTTTTTTTAGTTCTCCATTTAACAGAGCCGAAAAAATTTCTGAAATCATTTCCTCACCAAGCAAATATAATGATAAAACCGTAACTGTAAAAGGCAAGGTTACGGAATCTTTTATTGTTTTAGAGAAAGGTTATTTTGTTGTTTCCGATGGAACTGATTCTATAACCGTAATCCCTTCTAAGACATTTCCAAAGGTTGGAGAAGAGGTGAAGATAAAAGGTGTGGTCAAGAATACGTTTGTTATTGGGGATAAGAGTCTGACGGTGGTGATGGAGGAAAATAATAAGGAGGTCAAATGAAAAATATAATGACTATGAGATTACTATTTACTTTGGTTTTATTGATAAATGGGGCTGGCTATGTAGAAGCTGCGGAAGCTGAATGCATCGAAAGATTTGAAACGACAATACCTGTAATTA
>JACQXD010000112.1 GCA_016208875.1 Nitrospirota bacterium | reverse complement strand
GCCGCAGAGACGGCGGGGTATCAAAAAAATACATCGTACTTTGTCATTCCCGCTTGTCGGAAATCCTTCTGATCCCCTCTTTGGCAAAGAGTGGTTAGGGGAGATTTATTGAAAATTTATTTATTCGAAAATCCCCCTTCATCCCCCTTTGCCAAAGGGGGAATATAAGGACACCCCACAGCAGAGACTGTGGGGTATTGAAAATTTAATAAATGCTGAAAAGGTAACTCCCCCAACCCCCTCTTAAGTTAAGAGGGGGCAAGGGGGAGTTAATAATAAAGGAGGAAATTATGATTCCAATTTTTATAACGTCAACTAAAAATTCCACAGGGAAGACCTTTATTGCCATTGGTCTTGCAATGGAACTTACGGAGCGGGGATATAAAGTAGGGTATATAAAGCCGATCGGCAAGATCCCCGTAAAGAAAGGCAGTGGTGTTTTTGATGCGGATGCCGTGTTTATGAAAGAGGTATCGTCTTTGCCGGACCCCCTCGATGTTATATCACCTTTTGTCATCGGTTATGAAATGCAGAACCTCATATTTCAGGGAAAGATTAAGGATATAAAGAAACGGATAATGAATGCATTCAAGTCATTAAAGAAGAAAGATTTTGTAATAATCGGAGGGGCTGCCGATCTCTTCGATGGTACGATCCTGAATATCGATAGCCTCAGTCTTATCGAAGATATGAAGGCACATGCACTTGTCGTTGAGTCATGGGACGTAGATACCTCTGTCGATTCATTTTTTGGTGCATACAGGCTTTTTGGCAATAGATTCCTTGGTGGGGTTATAAATAAAGTTCCTGTTAATTCGGTAGCCCATGTTAAAGAAACCATAAGACCTTTCCTTGAGAAAAAGGGAATTAAGATATTCGGCGTGTTCCAAAAAGACAGCATTCTCCAATCTTTTACAGTAAGACAGTTGATTGAAATATTGAATGGAAAAGTCCTCTGCTGCGAAGATAGACTCGATGAATTCGTTGAAAACTTCTCAATAGGTGCGATGGATGTTGACAGCGCCCTCGGTTATTTCAGGAGAACCCCCAATAAGGCTGTAATAACAGGTGCACACCGCTCGGATATACAGCTCGCTGCAATGGAGACGTCCACAAAATGCATAATCCTAACAGGCGGACTTTATACAAACGATGTTGTTATCGGTAAGGCACGATCGAGAGGAATACCTATCATATCGGTAACGGAAGATACCTTTACAACAGTGGACAGGATAGAGTCCATTATGGGTAAAACGCGGATAAGGGAGGAAGGAAAGCTAAAACGCATAAAGGAAATCTTCGATGCAGGATTCGATCTGAAAAGATTTTTGAAGGCAGTGAATAACCCATTAGAAAGGTAAAGATTTTCTAATGGGTTTACCATTCAGTTGTGTAATTCGGTGCCTCTTTGGTTATTATGACATCGTGCACATGGCTTTCCCTAAGGCCGGCGTTCGTGATCCTTATGAATTTTGCCTTCTGTCTTAATTCCGGCAGACTTTCGCATCCGCAGTAGCCCATTCCCGAACGGAGCCCGCCCATTAGTTGATGAACGCTCTGTGACATAGGTCCTTTATTAGGTACCCTTCCTTCAACTCCTTCGGGGACAAGTTTTTTGCTTTCAACGCCCGCCTGCATATATCTGTCTTTAGATCCCTGTTCCATAGCGCCGAGAGACCCCATACCCCTATATACCTTATAACTTCTGCCCTGGTAGAGGATCGTCTCACCCGGGGATTCATCCGTGCCGGCAAAAAGTCCGCCGATCATTACGGAATGTGCGCCCGCTGCAAGTGCCTTTGTAATGTCTCCGGAATACTTTATACCTCCGTCAGCTATGAGCGGCACTTTGTATTTTTTTGCCACAGTAGAACAGTTCATTATCGCCGTAATCTGGGGTACGCCTGCACCTGCAACTATCCTCGTGGTACATATCGAACCAGGTCCGATGCCTATCTTCACTGCATCGGCACCGGCCTTTATCAAATCTGTTGTACCTTCCTGAGTAGCCACATTACCTGCAATAACTTCAATGTCATAGCGTTTTTTAATCGTTTTCAATGTGGTTATGACTGATTTTGTATGGCCGTGTGCGGTATCGATAGCTATTACATCAACCCCTGCCTTAACGAGTAAGCCTGCTCTGTAAACGGAATCCTCTCCAACGCCTATTGCAGCACCAACCCTTAACCTGCCGACCTTATCCTTGCAAGCGTTGGGATATTTGCGCCTTTTCTCGATATCTTTTATGGTTATAAGACCTTTAAGATTAAAATCCTTATCCACTATCGGAAGTTTTTCGATCTTATATTTATGGAGGACCTTTTTAGCACCATCGAGGTCCGTACCTACAGGGGCCGTTATGAGTTTCTCCTTTGTCATTACCTCGGAGACTCTTTTGGTTAACCTTGTCTCAAATTTTAAATCCCTGTTTGTGAGTATGCCGATAAGCCTTCCTTTTGCTGTGACCGGTACACCTGATATCTTATATTTTTCCATTAATACCATTGCCTCCGAGATAGGTTTGTCCGGAGAGATCGTTATAGGATCGATTATCATACCACTCTCCGATTTTTTTACCCTGTCTACCTCGGATGCCTGCCTGTCCGGCGACATTGCCCTGTGTATTATCCCGAGGCCGCCCTCTCTGGCAATCGCTATTGCAAGTTCCGATTCCGTTACAGTGTCCATTGCAGCACTGAGCAAAGGGATGTTTATCTTTATCCTTTTCGTAAGGTTTGTCGAGATATCAACGTTTCTGGGAAGGATATCCGACTTTGCAGGGAGAAGGAGGACATCATCGAATGTTAAGCCTATTAGTATTTTATATATTGTCATCGCTTACCTCTAAAAAATTTCTTTCATTTTAACATTTACTCGGCATTTTTTAAAATGCCATGGCACCGAGAAGTACTGAATTTATATAGTGAGTCTTATCGCCTCTCTTAGATCGATTGCACCCGAATAGATCGCCTTACCTGTTATAACTCCCCAGAGCTTTTTAATCTCTTTCAATGTCTTTATATCTTCGATCGAGGACACTCCGCCGGATGCAATAACAGGGATATCGACTGTTTCCGCCATCTCCCTCATTGCCTCGATATTCGGGCCGGTAAGCATACCATCCCGAGAGATATCCGTGTATATTATTCCGGCAGCACAGTTCTTTTCCGCCTCTCTCGCAAGTCCCTTTGCATCGATACCGGTAACCTCGACCCATCCTTTTACCGCAACCTTTCCGTCCCTTGCATCGATACCCACAAGAATCCTATCCGGATATTTATCGCAAGCCTCTTCCAAAAGAGATGGGTTCTCTATAACAGCGGTTCCCAGTATTATCCTGTTAATCCCCGTGACTGCAAGATCGTCTATCTTCTTCATATCCCTTATCCCGCCTCCTACTTCTATATCCATAGAAACAGATTTTCTTATCTTTACTATCGCATCGAAGTTCTTCTGATCCCCTGTAAATGCCCCGTCGAGGTCCACTACATGCAACAGTCTCGCACCGCACGACTCCCACAGCCGTGCCATTGATACAGGGTCATTCGAGTAGGTTGTAACCGCATCCATCCTGCCTTGCAGGAGTCTTACGCATCTGCCGTCTTTTAAATCTATTGCAGGAATAACGAGCATAGATTAATATAACATAACAACAGAAGTGGGCAAAAATATAAAAATGAACCTCTTTGGAAAAGAGGGGTTAGGGGAGATTTATTGAAAATTTATTTATTCAAAAATCCCCCTTCATCCCCCTTTGCCAAAGGGGGAATATAAGGACACCCCACAGCAGAGACTGTGGGGTATTGAAAAACTACTAATAAAAATTAAAAAAGCAAAGTGAAAAAATACAATTTAAAATTCAAAATCGTTACGGTGAATCGCTTTCAGGTGAATCAATTAAAGGTGAATTGGTGAATCGGTTAATAGGTGAATCGAAAAATAATTTATCATTTTCTCCTAATCCCTCTTCACCCATTCACCCATTCACCATTTTTTCATTTTTAATTCTTATTTTTGAACTTTTAACATCCACTGTCTTTGCCTTTAACATCCCCGAGAAACTCGAATATGACCTTACGTGGGCGGGTGTGAAGGCAGGGACGTCTACCCTAGAGATAACGAATACGGGAAAAGAATTTAAAATCATATCGACTGCAAAATCTGCGCCATTGGTCTCTGTTTTTTATACGGTTGACGACAGGGTAGAAAGTACCTTAATAAAAAATACATCCGATAAATTTATCGGACAGCCTGTGAATTACAGACTCAAGATAAGGGAGGGAAGGCATAGGAGAGACAAGGAGGTTATTTTTAAAAATGAGGAGCAAAAGGTCATATATATAAACCATCTTAATAATGAGCGGGAGGAGTTTGATATCCCTCAATTTACCCTTGACCCTCTGTCGAGCTTCTATTATCTCAGGACCATCGAACTTAATGTCGGAAAACCTGTTTATGTAACGATCTTCGACAGCAAAAAGGTCTGGGATGTTGAGGTACAGGTACTCGGTAAAGAAAAAGTAAGCCTTCCGCAAGGTTCAGTGGTAGACACGATCGTGATCAAACCGTTAATGAAATCAGAGGGCATATTTTATAGGAAAGGCGATATTTTTATATGGCTGACCGACGATGAGAAGCGGATACCTGTGAGATTGAAAACAAAGGTTGCCTTTGGTTCCATCACTGCAACTCTTGTAGGAGGCAGCTTTTGAAAGTTAAAATTTATGACGTTTCTTTTATAATCACCAATTGGAATACAAAGCAGTTACTTATAGACTGTCTGAAGTCAATCTATGATACTGTTAAGGATATATCTTTTGAGGTGTGGGTAATAGATAATGGTAGTTCTGACGATAGTATTAAGGCCATTGAAGAAATGTTCCCTGAAGTAAAACTAATAAAAAACGAAAAAAACATGGGTTTTGCAAAGGCAAATAATTTAGCTTTAATGAGGATGTCTGGCAGATATGCAGTCCTTTTAAATACTGATACTGTTGTAACAGATAATGCTATTAAAATAATGGTTAACTTTATGGACAAAAACCACCGTATAGGAATCTGTGGTGGTCAACTTTTGAATAAGGATGGCTCGAAACAGAACTCAGTTGCGAGTATTCCGAATCTGGCGACGGAACTCACAAATAAGAGTCTTCTACGCCGTCTTTATCCTGAAAAATATCATGGCAAAGAACATTGCTTCAATAAACCTATTGAGGTTAGTTCAGTGGTAGGGGCATGTATGGTGGTAAGAAAAGAAGCTATTGATGAAGTGGGATTTATGGACGAAGATTATTTCTTTTTTCTTGAAGAGACTGATTGGTGTCTCAGGTTTACGCAGAAAAGTTGGAAAGTCTTTCATCACCCCAAGGTAGAAATTTTCCACCTTCAAGGCCAAAGTGCAAAAAGAAACTTAATAAAAGCAAGGATTGAATACTGGAAATCCCGATATATTTTTTTTAAAAAACATAGGGGGCAAGGGGCACAGATTGTACTGAGGGTAGGACTTCTCATAAAATTACTGTTTGACTTCATACTCACGCTCCTATATAACTTGACAACCCTTTTTACTATTAAGAAAGGGCGGGGAAGGCTTAAACTTTACAGTGCTGTTGTCATGTGGCATCTGGCGGGATGCCCTGACTCATGGGGCCTAAACCAAAGATGCCATAAGTAGGATAACAATGCGACTATACAAAAAACAAAAAAGAAGAGAACTTTCTACCTTAGAGGAATTGTTAAGAGGTAAGAACATAACGGTAGATAAATTACTGTTTTGGGGTTTCTGTGGGACATTCTTTTTTATCCCTGTTGCCACGTCGCCGGCTATAATAACGGGGATACTCACCTTAGCTATATGGGTATTTTCCGGAAAGTTTACTAAAGATAAAAACAGATGGCTTAAAGAAAAATGGGTTTTACCCGTATTCCTTATTTCGATCCTGCCGTGGATAGGACTCACATATACTTCGGACGTCGTTAAAGGTCTGGATTTTGCGAAAAAGAGTTATTACTGGCTTTATGCCTTTGCAATCGCATCTCTAACATTTCACGGATACAGGGCAAAGGCATTATTGAATTCCTTTCTACTGGGACTTTCCTTTACTGCCGTTGCATTCGGTGCACAATTAATTGGGATCATTCCTAAGCCGAAAGTAAGCAGTCTGGGTTTTATAGGTCACATAAATGCCTCACTATTGTTCGTTTGTGGAATACTGATATTGTCGTTTTACTTTTCTAAAGCCAATGGAATGAAGCGTAAGGGATTAATAGCCATTGTTATGGCATTTTTTTCCCTTACAGTAGCCTTTAACATAGGGCGTATAGGTTACTTCACATTTATGCTTCTGCTTCCGTTAGTAGCATACAACCTTTTGGGACAGAGGCATATTCTGAAAATTGTTGGCGTGAGTATTTTAATAATAGGTCTGTTTCTTATGTCTCCAACTGTTCAAACCCGTATTTCATCTGTAGTAAGCGATATAAGGGCATATGAGCAAATGAACCCTAATACCCCTATCGGGCTCAGACTGCACATGTGGAAAGGCGCGGTGAAGATATTTTTGGACAATCCTATTATCGGGGTCGGCACGGGCGGATATCAATCAGCTATGAAGAGATATGAAAATCCAATGCTTAACCTTGATTTACGTGAATTCCATCAACCGCACAACAGCTTTCTTTATATGGCTGCTAGCTTTGGTATTATAGGATTAATTTCGTTATTGTATCTCTTTTTTATAGTTCTACAAAATGGCTGGAGATACAGGGATGATCTCATCGGCTTTTCTGTCCTCTCTTTCGGGTTGGTTTTATTCATAGGTAGCTTGACAGACTCACAGATACTGTCCGTTCAGACAGGGATGTTATTCGCTCTCTTTACAGGGTTACAAATGGCAATAAAAGTGAATGATGTTGTCTCTGATTCGTGACCCGTTACGCATAACGCATTACGAGTTACTGCTTATTAAAACAATGGAGGGATTTAAATGGCAAAACTTTCCGTTTATATTCTCACATACAATGAAGAAACAAAGATCGAGGCTGCACTGAAAAGCGTTTCATGGGCTGATGAAATTGTCATAGTGGATTCGGGAAGCACCGACCGCACAATAGATATAGCTAAACAATATAATGCACGTATCGTAAACGTTCCGTTCGAGGGTTTCGGAAAACTGAGAAATTCGGCAATTGCAGCATGTTCGCATGAAATGATTCTAAGCCTCGACGCAGATGAGCGGTGCACACCCGAGGTGCGGGATGAGATACTTGCAATTATCGAGGAACCTAAGGCAGATGCCTATCATATACCCAGACGTAATTATTTTATGGGACGATGGATAAGGTATTCGGGCTGGTATCCGGATTATCGTCAGCCGCAGCTCTTCCGCCGCAGCGCTATGGTTTATCGCGATGAGGATGTTGTACACGAGGGCTTTGTAGTGAACGGGAAAATAGGGTATCTCAAAAATGCCATATGGCAGTTCCCTTTTAGAAATTTGTCGCAGGTTATCTCCAAAATAGAGCGATACTCTAATCTGGGGGTGAAAAAACTGGGCGCAAGGGGTGTAAAGGGCGGCATGACAAAGGCGCTAGTACATGCAATCGGTAATTTTTTACGTATGTATGTGCTTAAACTGGGGGTCCTTGACGGCTGGCCGGGATTTGTTATTGCTATGAGCAGTTTTGAAGGTAGTTTTTACAAGTATGCTAAATTAGCAGAAAAAGAGTTTAAATGGGATCAACCGCCTAAGGGCATGGAGTGAATAAGATTATGGAGTGAATAAGATTAATGTACCGGTTCTATTTTACAACCTCCTGAAATCAAAACCTCTGCCGAAGATCCCGAGGCTCAAAGCCTGATATTTTTCTTGCTTAATCGTAAATAATGATGTATATTTTACGATGAGGAAAGTAAATATGCAGAAATATAGGTTTTTATCGTCATTTCTTCCGGCTTCGAGCAAGAGGCGACTGGTTGTGCTGACTGGTGCGCGCCAGACAGGAAAGACAACCCTCGCCAGGGCAAAATATCCGGAACTGCGTTACATCAATCTCGATGCACCGGAAAACCGCGAAATGCTGAGAAAAATTTCAACACCTATGTGGGGAAAAACTGTCGGCAATGCCGTTCTCGACGAAGCTCAGAAAGAACCCGTAGTTTTTGAGAAGATAAAATACGCCTATGACGAGAAAGGCATATCCTTCAGTCTTATCCTTGGTTCGAGCCAGATACTTCTTTTGAAAAAAATCAGGGAATCCCTGGCCGGCCGTGTGGCGATATTCGAACTGTGGCCGCTGCTGATGAGCGAGATTCATGCAGAGGATTATGTCGCAGATGTAAAGCCTCCACTTATTGATCGGTTGTTTGCAGACGTTACATTGGATGCCGTCTTTAAAGACATACCACAGATTCTGATGGACAGGGAAGACAGCAGGGAACGGGATGCTGAAAATTATATCCTCAAATGGGGTGGCATGCCTGCCCTGCTTTCTCTTTCGGATGAAGAGAGATGGAAATGGCTTAAGGATTATGAATATACCTATCTCGAAAGGGATCTGGCAGACTTGGCAAGGCTGGATGACCTTGAACCTTTTACAAAATTTCAGAGACTTTCTGCATTGCGCTCGGGTGGCTTATTGAATTATTCCGAACTCAGCCGTGACGCATCAGTGAGTGTTGACACTGCCCGCAGATACCTCGAATATCTTCGGCTTTCCTATCAGGTCATGCTCCTTCAACCGTATTACAAGAATATCACAAGCTCGGTGATAAAGACTCCGAAGCTCTACTGGCTCGATATCGGTCTGTTAAGGCAGTTGAGCGGCCAAAGGGGAGAGCTTTCGGGAGAGATATACGAGACGATGGTTGTTGAAGAAATCTACAAATGGGTAAAAACAACACAAAGAAACGTTGAGATGTTTTTCTACAGGACACGCTCAGGCATGGAACTCGATTTGCTTTTGAGTACCGAGAAAGGGTTTATAGGCGTCGAGATAAAAGGCCGCAAAAAGCTTGCCACTTCCGACATCCGGCCAATGAAGGAGATCGCTACTGTACTTAAAAAGAAATGGCTTGGCGGCCTTGTTATTTATCAGGGCGATGGGATAGAAAAGTTGTCGGAACCATGCATATGGGCTGTGCCTTCGAGACGGTTATTTACTTAGTAAATGTACAGAACTGTTAGCGACAGCACACTAGTAAAATGAATATACTTCTCGTAAGACCGGACGGTATTGGAGATGAGATATTGTCTATCCCTGTGGCGACCGAGTTACGCCGGCAGATGCCGAATGCGAGACTGAGTTTCCTGTCGAGCGACTATGCTGCTCCCGTCCTAAAAAATCATCCTGATATAGATGAAGTGTTGACGATCACAAAAAAAGAGCGGATGGGCGAGTTGGTAAGTCTATTCCGGAATAATGTAGACACAGCGATCTTTTTAAAACCCTTTCGCAGACTTATTACGGCGGCATGGATTGCGAGAGTTCCTTACCGTGTCGGAACCGGCTATAGGTGGTATTCCTGCCTGCTTAACAAACGGGTATATGAACATCGCAGCGATTTTTCCCGTCATGAGAGCGAATATAACGTCAGGCTGCTTAAGGGACTGGGACTTTCTCCGGGCAATGTTACTCCGCCAATATTGGTTATAACACCGGAGGAGCGTGCATGGGCACAGGATTATCTTGAGGGGAGAAAATCTTCCCGTATACTCATCCATCCAGGAGGATACTCCAGCAGGCCGTGGAAATTCTCGCACTTCCGGGATACTGTCCTTCGACTGACCGGAGAGGGATATGAGGTTTTATTAAGCGGCAGTAAAGCGGAGCATGATATCTTCGTATCTGAAACAGGGGTAGAGAGTTTTCCGGAAGGGGTACGTAATCTAATGGGGAAGCTGTCGCTTAGACAACTGATGGCTGTAATCAAGGAATGTGATGTTGTCGTATCACTTGCTACCGGCCCTATGCACATAGCAGCCGCACTCGGTATACCTACGGTCAGTATCTTCGATCCCCGGCGGAGCAATTCACCGGTACGCTGGAAACCCATCGGTAGGGGAATAATTCTAAGACCCGATGTTCCAACATGCGAGAGATGCGATTATGACAAATGCGTGTACAGAGATTGCATGGATCGAATATCCGTCGAGACCGTAATAGAAAAGATCAAACAGGTACTTTCAGCAGCCCACCCGGTGGAGGTAAAGTCGTGCGGCTCAAGACGATCAAGGTCGTACTATAAAAAGGGAAGGGGGTATTGACGTGAAAAAATATTATCGTTCCCTATGTATCCTTATCGCCTTCCTGATTATTTTTGAAGGTGTTGTGATTTATTATACGGATTTTCTTAAACGTCCTTACTGGGGCGATGAAACCCATTTCGTTGAGACTATACACAGGTTCGGAGAGGGGATAACCATAGATTTACTAAAACATTATAATGAGATGAACGCTCCTTTACCGTTTGTCATGTATTCGATCTGGGGGAGGATATTCGGTTTTGATATATATATCCTGCGTATTTTTTCGGTAATAGTCGCCCTTATAACATATGTTCTTTTTCATAGGATTATGTTCAAACTTTTCGATGATTCTAAAATCGCATTGCCGGCATCCGTTTTTTTAGTTATTAATCCATATATGATCGGGTTCAGCGTTTTTGTCTATACGGATATGTCCGGAATAATGTTTCTGATAATATCATGTCTCGCGATTGTGAATTCGAGGCCATTGCTTTTCGCAATATCCACGTCCGGGGCTTTATTGTGCAGGCAGTATCTAATATTTTTTCCTGTAGCAGCAGCGACATACTTTATTTTAAAATTATTAAAGGCTAAAGACAGGGCTTCCGCAGGGAAGATGCTTGTTTCCTGCTTTATATCTTTGCTGCCCCTTATATTTCTGATTTCCTTGTGGAACGGGTTAAGCCCCGATAATGTTTTTAGACAACAGACGCCTTATGTAAGGGAAGGGATCTATTATCATCCGGAGTCAGCCGTTTTATACATTATCCAGATGTTCGTCTATCTCTCCCCTTTGATATTATTATTCCGGAAATATTTTTATAACAACTACTATGTCCTCGCCGGATGTTTTATCGCCTCGTGGCTTTACTGGTTATTCCCGGTCGTTTCGTCAAAACTTACCATGGAGGCGGGTATTCAAACCGTAGGTTTTTTCCACCGCCTTCTGAAGTCGATTTTTAAAGAACAATTATTGATAGACGGAGTTTTCTTTCTATCGTTCTTTTTAGGGTTGCCCTTGGTTTATTATTTTGCAAAGGAATGTTATTTGAGACTCAGAAATGGAGAAGCCGACCTCCGGCTTCTTCTCGATTTGTTGATTATTTTGTTCCTTTTTGTCATGCCGTTTTCATATCAAAACTGGGAAAAATATTTTATCCCGCTTGTACCGTTCCTGTTAATACGGATCCTGATGGTGCGATATTCATAATCGTAAATAATGCTGTATATCTTACGACAAGGAAAGTAAATGGTTGTGTCTTCGAGACGATTATTTATTTAGCCCTTATGCCTGCAATTTACATGTCCTTATCCATACAGGTATAATCTCATTTATGAATCTCTATCTTATTGACGGCAATTCGTATGTCTATCGTGCATTCTACGCTATTAGAGGGCTGGCTAACTCAAAAGGCTTTCCGACAAATGCGATCTACGGATTCACAAATACGCTCCTTAAGATCATAAGGGAGAAAAAACCTGACGGCGTTATTGTCTTATTCGATTCGCCCGTACCGACCGAAAGACACAGGATATTCGCAGACTATAAGGCACAGAGACCGGAAACACCGAACGAGCTTGTCCTGCAGCTTCCTCACATAAGAAAGGTCATAGATGCATTTAATATCAGTATATTCGAGATACCCGGATATGAGGCCGATGACCTCATCGGAACAATAGCAAAAGACGCCGCAGAGAAAGGCAGGGATGTATTCATAGTTACTGCCGATAAGGATATGCTCCAGTTGATAAATGAAAAAATAAAGGTATACGACCCTGTGAAAGACCGCATTCTCGATGAAGAATACGTTAAAGAGAAATTCGGCGTCGGCCCCGAAAGGGTTACGGAGTTTATGGCCCTTACCGGGGATACGGTAGATAATATCCCAGGGATCAAAGGGATAGGAGAAAAAACTGCACGGGAATTGCTGACGCGTTTCAATGCCCTCGATGAAATATTCAATCATCCGGAAAAGATAAAAAAAGAAAGATTGCGTAATCTTATTATCGAGAATGCGGATATAGCCAGGCTAAGTAAGAAACTTGCGACAATTGATACCTCTGTTCCAATCGAATTTAATATAAGAGAATTCGCTTTAAAAGAGCCCGACTGGCTCAGGCTTCTATCGTTATTCAAGGAATTCGAATTCAGCAGTTTTATGAAACTTATACCTACGGTTGTGCCTGCCGGGAAGATCTATGAAACTATATTTTCTGTCGGCAAGCTTAAGGATATAGCATTGGCCATAAAAAGGTCTGCGGCTAAGGAATTCGCCTTTGACGTCGAGGCTACCGGGAAGAATCCGATGCTCGACAACATAGTAGGTTTTTCGTGCTGCATCGAGAAGGGAACAGGATATTATATCCCCCTCTCTCATTTATATCCGGGGGCGCCTCTGCAGATTGATAAGGCAGAGGTAATGAATATATTTTCTCCCATATTTGAAGATCCCAATATAGCAAAAATAGGACATAACCTGAAATATGACATAATGATGATGAGGCAAGAAGGCATTGATACAAAAGGAATGCTTTATGATACAATGATCGCCTCGTATCTCATTAATCCGAACAAACCCAATCACAGCCTTGCAGAGGTTGCATTCGAGTATCTTTCGTATAGGAAAAAGACCTTTGAAGAGGTTCTTAATAGAAGGAATTCGTTTGCCGAAGTGCCTGTTGAAGAGGCAACAACATATTCGGCGGAAGATTCGGTGCTCGCACTGGAACTGAAAGAGACCTTATTTAAGATACTTAAAGATACTGCCCTTGACAGGGTATATTTCGATATAGAGATGCCTTTGCTACACGTGCTTTCGGATATGGAAAAGGCAGGCGTAAAGATAGATAGCGATAAACTTGCCGATATTTCAAAAGAATTGTTGCAGCAACGCATGAACTTCCACGAGAGATACTGGACTGGAGGAGTCTGAATAAACTTAAGACAACTTATGTGGATGTTTTACCCGGACTCATACATCCGGGAACGGGACGTATCCATACCTCATTCAACCAGACTGCAACTGCAACCGGTAGATTAAGCAGCAACGATCCGAATCTCCAGAACATTCCGATAAACGGAGAATGGGGGAAAAGGATAAGAGAGACTTTTATTCCGGAAAAGGGCGATCTTTTGATCTCTGCTGATTATTCTCAGGTTGAACTCAGGATACTTGCCCATCTGAGCGAGGATAAGGTATTGGTTGAGGCGTTCAGAAGCGGTGTTGACGTCCACACAAAGACAGCCTCCGAGATTTTTGGCGTAGCAGAAGATAAAGTTACATCCGGGATGAGGAGGACTGCAAAGACCGTGAACTTTGGTGTTATCTACGGCATATCGCCCTTCGGCTTGTCGGAAACGCTTTCCATATCGAGGGATGAGGCTAAGACATATATCGAAAAATATTTTGAGAGACACCCCGGCGTTAAGAGATATATAGAAACAGTTCTGAATGATATAAGGCAAAGGGGTTACGCCATGACATTGTTAGGCAGGCGCAGGCCCATTCCCGAGCTTCTGAGTCAGAATTCAAATACAAGGTCACTGGGCGAAAGGTTGGCCGTGAACTCACCTATACAGGGTACGGCAGCCGATATCATTAAAATCGCGATGATAAATATATGTAGACGGCTTAAAGAAGACCGTTTAGATGCAAGGATGATACTTCAAGTCCATGATGAACTCCTGCTCGAGGCGCCGGAATCGGAGATAGAGACGGTGATGGAAATCCTTAAAACCGAGATGGAAGGGGCGATGAAGCTTGCAGTTCCTTTAAAGGTTGATATAGGATATGGAAGGAATTGGGCAGAGGCGCATTAAAGTGTTAACTTTTTTTAGGTGTTTATGTAAAATATGATAGAGGATGAGATATGGAAAAGAAGAATCGCGGGACTAAAAAAGCAGTAAAATTATCAAAGAAGAAAACAACCGAAACATCTGTTAAAAAAACTGTAAAGAAAACCTCCTATGCAAAATCAAAGGTAAAGAAAAAGAAAACGGCAACAAAAGAAATAAAAAGCAAAAAGCAGACAAAGGCAAAGAAAGAAGTAAAGAAGATATCGGAGAGAATTACTGCAAAAAAACCTTCTGCCGAAAAACCAAGGCCTAAAAAACCGGAAAAGAAAATCGAAGAGAAAGCAAAAAAGGTAATCCCAAAAAAGAAAACTACAAAGGTTAAAAAGGAAACAGGTGGAAAACACTTAAGGAAGATTGCCCTCCCGAAAAAACGAGTTGCAAAGGAAAAGACCGGAATAATGGTAGTGCCTGAAATTTCTATAACTAAGCCTGTCAACGTCAAAGAAATGTCTCCTCTGTTTGTAACAGAGGGATTGCCGGCTGAATACGGAGAAGACAGGATTACACTGATGGTCGTTGACCCGTGGAAAACCTTTGCATACTGGGAAGCCAAGGAAGATACGATATCGGAACTTGAGGGCTCACTCGTCCTGAGGGTCTATGATGTGACCGGCAGTGTTGACGTTAAGGGTGCAAAAATCACATTCGATATCCCGGTTTCCGAAAGAGTGGGCGGGGGTTATATAGGCATAGGACCCGGCAGGGACTTTATTGTCGATATAGGTGTTATCTCGCAAGAGGGGTTTATCATAATAGCAAGGTCAAATAGGGTAACAACTCCGCCGGTAAAGGTATTTAAGGAAGATAATGTTTTACCGGAAGAAATGGTACCAGTAGGCCCCTCTTTGGAAAAGAGGGGTTAGGGGAGATTTATTGAAAATTTATTTATTCAAAAATCCCCCTTCATCCCCCTTTGCCAAAGGGGGAATATAAGGACACCCCACAGCAGAGACTGTGGGGTATTGAAAATTTAATAAAGTTAGTGCGTATTAGTGTCTTCTTGCCTGCATGAGTTTTTTTGATGCCGAGCGGATAGCCTCTGCGACATTTTTATTCTTTTCAAGAGTAGCAATGTCCCTTGTCTTAAGATTACTTAGAAGGGGGATTGCTACTCCGGCAGGTGTCTTGGGATTACTTACGACTCCGAGTAATACCCCATAGTTCTTCATCCAATCCTTATTCTTTGTAATCGCCCTCAATACCTCATCCGGAACAGATCGCGAATGCGAAAGTATTTCTATCTCCGTTTCCGTAATCTTCGGATTATCGAGAACAGCTAATATTATCTGCTTATTCGTATCCTTCAGTAAGATCGATCTCGCCTCACGACCACCTCTCATTGCCAACAGTCTTCTCTCGGATACGGTCAGGTTCTGTACCCTCTGAAGAAGTGTCTGCGATCGCATCTCAGCGGTTTTTCCCGCTTTTTCTTTCTTTACAAGAGGGGCAGCCTGTATCTTTACAGGGGATAGTAACCTTGCCGCCTCCTCTCTTATATTTTCCGGGACATCGGGATTTTCGAGTAACAACTTGATTATTTCTGGTCTATGGGCATTTTCCCTAAGAATCTCCTCTAATATTTCCGGCTCGGCAGTCTCTTCGAGAAAGGTCTCTATCAACTCTTTGGATGCTATTGAAAAGTCAATACCTAAAATTTTTTGATCTTCCATGTTAATCACCTCTTTTCATATATAGAAAATACTCGATGTTGCCTTTATGTCCCGGAATAGGCGACTGAAATGTGCCGATTATATTAAGGCCGAGGGCTTCCAATCCTGCCTTTACGGATTCCACAGATGCTATCCTTTTCTCTTTATCTCTAACAATACCGCCTTTCCCTACCTCTCCCTTACCGACCTCGAACTGCGGTTTTACGAGTGATAGTATCTCTCCGTCATTTTTTAAAAACTCCAGCACTCTCGGGATAACCTTTGTAAGGGAAATAAAAGAGACGTCCACTGTTGCGATGTCAATAATATCCGGGATTTTTTCTCTTTCAAGATACCTAATATTAGTTCTCTCCAGAAGGACAACCCTCGGGTCATTTCTCAAAGACCATGCGATCTGACCATAGCCTACATCAATACAATATACTTTTTTAACTCCCCTCTGCAACATACAGTCGGTAAACCCACCGGTTGACGAACCTACGTCCATCGCTGTTTTACCTTCCAGAGCGACATCGAAAAACTCTATTGCAGCATTAAGCTTTAATCCCCCTCTGCTTACATAAGGGATATCCTCTCCCTTGAGGCTTACCATTGAAGTGCTGTCTATCATGGTTCCTGCCTTTGTAACGACAGCTCCGTCAACCAGAACACCACCCTCCATTATTAATGCCTTAGCCCTTTCCCTGCTTTTAACAAGCCCCCTGTCAACAAGTATCTTATCCAGTCTCTCCTTCATAGCTCATTGCATCCGCTATACCATATAGTTCTCTCCGGCATAGGCATTTAAATCCTATCCTGCGAAGAGAAACCAATCGGGAACAGCCCATATATTTCTTCTGATTTCGCTCAATTCTTTCCCACGATAGACTACAATACCGAGAGGAACAACTCTCTTATATTCTGCCATAAAAGACTCAAGGTTGCGGCCGTCTGCATAGGTTACTTTATACGATGATTTTACCTCGATGGGCAATACAATTTTCTCCCCTTTTAACAAAAAATCTATTTCCATACCGCCGCTTGTACGATAAAAAAACAGGTCGGGTTCTATAGTTTGTAGTTGTTTCCATTTTATTAATTCGGAAAAGACCCAGCTTTCATAAGATGCTCCTGAACCAACCGCCAGTTCTCCGAGTATAACCCTGTTTAACCCTGGATCAGGAAAATAAATCTTCGGGCTTTTTATAAAACGTTTGCCTATATTTTCATAGTACGGAGGCAACATATAGCATTGAAAGGACATGGATAGTAAGTTTATATACCTCTTTACCGTGTTTACGGCTAAAGACAGGTCTCTTGCCACCTCGCTTATTGAAAGTATCTGTGCCGTGCGGGCGCATAACAGTTTTTGAGCTTGAACAAAGGTATCTATATTTGCCACCTGTCCCACATCGGATATGTCCCTTTCTACGTAGGTCTTTCTGTAATCCTTAAGCCAGTTAATCTTATCTGCCTTTTCTCTACTCAGCCATACAGGAGGATACCCTCCCCATAATTGGTGTTCATCCCGTTTCTGTATAATCAGCCGGACTCTTTCAGGCGACAGGGACCTAAATTGTTCTACATCCTTTTTAGTTAATTTCGTATCTTCCCACAGTCTTGCAAGTAAAGGGACAGTCCCGGATACCGATACCTCGGAAAGGGAAAACGGATATAGATTTAATAAGACAACTCTTCCGGCAAGTGTTTCTTTAATATTTTTCAGCAACACTATTTGTGAAGAGCCGGTAAGGAAAAAAAACTTCTTTTCTATTCCGGCCTTTCGTTTCTGTTTGTCAATAACATATTTAATGGGGTCAAACAGTGACGGTATCTTTTGAACTTCATCGAGTATAACTATCGGCGTTTTTATCGATTCCAGAATGGCAATGGCTGAGCTTTGAAACCGCAGTCTTTCATCGGGGTCATCAAAAGATATATAGGTAAAGGGTTGCTTCAAGTATTCCGGAATTAGATATTCACATAGCGTGGTCTTCCCTGTCTGGCGCGCACCGGTCAAAACAATCACATGTTCCCGCCTTATTCTGGACAGTATAATGTCTATGATACTTCGTTTGATGTATTCCATATGAGTAGATTATCATTACAATTGCAAAATTGCAAGGTAATTTTGCAATTTCTAAGCCCTCTCTTAAGAGAGATGTTTATAAAAGCTGCGAAGTATGTGACTTCTATATGACCGTAAAGAAAGAGGAATATCCGGAATTCCAGTTATCGGTTATACTTTTAGATAGACTAAACAAATAATACCTTCCCTTAAAGAACTGAAAGAGGTATGGATAGGAAAGACTTGCAGGCGTTGTATATACCTTCTTCGTCAATCCCGTATTTTTTTCTCAATATAGCCTGAGACCCCTGTTCTACAAATTCATCCGGTATCCCGAGAATCTTTATCTTCACATCATGGGTATCCGTAGTATTCAGATATTCCAGTACAGCACTGCCGAAACCGCCGGCAAGGACATTCTCTTCGATGGTTATTATTCTTTTTATACTTGATGAAACAGAAAAGATCAATGCCTTATCGAGTGGTTTGATAAAACGTGCGTTTATAACAGATGTCCTTATCCCTTCTTTTTCAAGCCTCTCTGCTGCAACGAGTGCCGGATGAACAGTATTCCCGATTGCTATCAGTGCTATATCATCACCTTCTCTTAAAACTTCTGCTTTTCCCATCTCCAGTTCAGAATTTGAAATTTGAAATTTGAAATTTGAAATTATCCTCCCTCTCGGATATCTTATTGCCGATGGGCCGTTATGTCTAAGACCGAGTTTGATCATGTCTCTTAGTTCCATATCATCTTTAGGAGACATAACAACAAGATTGGGTATATGTCTCAGGTACGAGATATCAAAGACTCCCTGATGTGTCGGACCATCTTCTCCGACAATCCCGGCCCTATCGATCGCAAACATAACAGGCAGATCCTGAAGACAGACGTCATGAATTATTTCGTCATATCCACGCTGAAGAAACGTAGAGTATATTGCAACAACGGGTCTTAATCCATGGGTTGCAAGCCCGGCCGCAAATGTTATAGCATGTGGTTCTGCGATACCTACATCATAAAATCTATCCGGATATTTTTCGGCAAAACATTCGAGACCGGTGCCCTCTCTCATTGCCGCCGATATGGCGATTATCCTTTTATCATTCCCGGCAAGCTCTGTTAGATGCCTTCCGAACATTTCACTGTATGAGAGGACTTTTTTATCGCTGACCGGATCTCCTGTTTCTACCTCGAATGGACCAACACCATGAAATATGCATGGGTTTTTCTCGGAAAACTCGTAGCCTTTACCCTTTTTAGTAATAACATGGATCAATGTAGGAACATCCGCATTTTTTATCTTCTTGAACGTCTCGATAAGAAGTTCGATATTATGACCGTCTATAGGTCCAACATAGTTAAATCCGAGTTCCTCGAATAATAGTCCGGGAAGAAAGAGCCCCTTAAGGGTCTCCTCTGCCTTCTGGGCAATCTTTGAGAAAGGGCCTCCAAGCTTTGGAATGCTTTCTATAAATGCCTTTGTATCCTTCTTGAATTTTTTATATAGATCTCCTGTAAGGATTCTATTCAAATATGCGGATAATGCCCCTACATTCCTCGATATAGACATCTCATTGTCATTCAGAACCACAATAAGGTCTTTTTTAAGATGTCCTGCATGGTTCAGTCCCTCAAATGCAATGCCTGCGGTCATTGCGCCGTCACCTATGACTGCAATCACCTTATTTATTTCGGATTTCGGATTTCGGATTTCGGAATTTTCATTCCGCATTCCGCAATCCTCATTCCGCATTTTAAGATGGTCCCTTGCTACCAACATTCCCAGAGCTGCAGATATCGCTGTCGAACTGTGTCCTGTTCCAAAGGCATCGTGATTGCTCTCGTCTATCTTTGGAAACCCGGACAGCCCTTTATGTTTTCTGAGAGATGAGAATCTTTCATATCTTCCTGTAATGAGTTTATGCGTATATGATTGATGCCCTACATCCCATATAATCCTGTCACGCGGCGAATCAAATATATAGTGAATTGCAAGGGTAAGTTCTACAACCCCGAGATTTGAAGCGAGATGTCCGCCGTTGATCGATACCCGCTCTATTATAGTCTCTCTCAGCTCTTCAGCAAGATATCTCAGTTCGTCGGAAGAAAGCCGTTTAAGGTCATCGGGCGATTTTATGTTTTCTATAAGCATTGATTAATAATCTCCCTTAATTCTTCCTTTCAAGAAAATACCTCGCAATCTCTCTCAAAGGCCCTGCCTTGTTTGAAAAATCCCTAATTGCGAAAATTGCCTCCGAGATAAGTTCTTCGGCCTTCTTTCTGGATTCTTCGAGCCCATAGATTGCAGGATAAGTCATCTTCTTTTTCCTTATATCGGAACCTACTGTTTTGCCGAGCTCATCCGTGCTCCCCTCAATATCAAGTATATCATCTATGATCTGGAAGGCAAGACCGATGTTTTCACCGTATCTTGTAATAGCATTCAGAACAGGTTTGGTGCAGTTGGCGAGAAAGGCGCCGGCTCTTACGGATGATGTTATAAGTGCTGCCGTCTTATGTTTATGTATAAAGAAAAGAGTTTCTTTGTCGGGATCCGAGTTCTCCGAAAGCAAATCCTGTGTCTGTCCTCCCACCATGCCGTGAATGCCGGATGCAAATGCGATATCCTTTATCGCCCTTATCAACGCCGTATTTTTTATATTCCTCATAGATAAAGAATCGGCCATAATATAAAATGCCTCCGTAAGAAGCCCGTCACCTCCAAGTATTGCGATGCCCTCACCAAATACCTTATGGTTTGTCGGTTTTCCCCGCCTCAGATCATCATTATCCATAGCAGGCAGATCGTCATGTATCAGGGAATAAGTATGAATCAATTCAATCGAGGACGCAAAAGGCAATATATCCTCCGAATCACCATCACATGCCTCGTATGCTGCAAGACAGAGAATCGGTCTCACCCTCTTTCCTCCAGCAAAAAGCGAATATGTAATTGACTCGCCTAATATCTTAGGAGAAGAAGGCGAAGAAAAATATTCCACAAGGAATGCATCGACAAGCTCTTTTTTTTCTTTGAGATAGGTTTTTATATCCATTGCAATCTATTCCCATTCTATCGTGCTCGGCGGCTTCGAACTTATATCGTAGACAACACGGTTTACGCCTTTGACCTCGTTTATAATCCTGTTCGATATCCGTCCGAGAACTTCGTATGGAATCTGTGCCCAGTCCGCAGTCATGCCGTCAACGCTCGTCACAGCCCTTACAGCAATAACATTGTCATACGTCCTTTCATCTCCCATAACCCCAACGCTCTTAACAGGAAGGAGAACTGCAAATGCCTGCCAGATTTGATTATATAGACCTGCCTTTTTTATCTCATCCAGCACTATCACATCGGCCTTTCTGAGGATATCAAGCCTCTCTTTCGTAACATCGCTTATACACCTTATGGCAAGTCCTGGTCCCGGAAAAGGATGGCGGTTTATTATCTCATCCGGCATCCCGAGTGCATGCCCCAGCACCCTCACCTCATCTTTAAACAACTCCCTTAATGGTTCTATGAGTTTCAGCTTCATTTTTTTTAGAAGCCCGCCGACATTATGATGACTCTTTATAGTTGCCGAGGGGCCTTTAAACGATGTGCTTTCTATAACATCCGGATAAAGCGTGCCCTGTGCAAGAAATCCCGCATTTTTTATCTTCATCGCCTCTTCTTCGAAGACTCTTATAAATTCGTTGCCTATTATCTTCCTCTTTTTTTCAGGGTCTTTGACGTCCTTAAGTTTTTTCAGAAATCTCTCCGAAGCATCAACGCAACGTATCTTCATATGGAAGTTTTTTCTGAGCATGGACTCGACTTTCTTCGCCTCACCTTCTCTTAGAACACCGTTGTCTACAAATATGCATGTAAGTCTATCTCCTATAGCCTCATGCACCAATACAGCCGTGACCGATGAATCCACACCTCCGCTGATGCCGCATACAACCCTTTGGTTACCGACAAGTTCTTTTATCCTTTCTTTCTCCGTCTCAATAAAGGACTCCATCGTCCATGTAGGTCCGCATCGGCAAATATTAAAAATAAAATTCCTCAGTATCTCCTTACCTTTCTCCGTATGAACTACCTCGGGATGAAACTGGAGTGCATAAAAATGCCTTCCCTTGTCCGACATGGCTGCTATGGGAGAGTTTTCCGTATGTGCTATGGATTTAAATCCTTCAGGAGACTTCTCTATTCTGTCTCCGTGACTCATCCAAACAATAGCACCCCCCCTGCTCCCCCCCTTAGTAAGGGGGGGATGGGGGGGTATACCCTCGAATAAATCCGAATCATCGTCCATAAAAAGTTCGGAACGTCCATATTCTCGTTTTTGAGCCTTTGCAACCTTACCTCCGAGCAAATGAGCCATAAGCTGCATGCCGTAGCATAAACCGAGAATTGGGATACCGAGTTCAAATATCTTTAAATCCGGGATCGGAGCTTTTTTATCGTACACGCTGGACGGGCTGCCGGAGAGTATGATGCCCTTTGGATTAAAGTCCCTGATCTTTTCGAGCGGAGCATTGAACGGGAATATCTCGGAATAAACATTATTCTCTCTCACCCGTCTGGCAATAAGCTGGGTATACTGAGAACCGAAGTCTAATACAAGGATTCTATCAACTTGCATGATTATTGATTATAAAAGATTAAGGATTTAAAAGTCTAAGGTTGGGATGATACAAAAATACTGTCCCGGTGCTAAATCAAGTTCAGGGGTTAGATTCTTTAGAGGTTTGCATGATAAACAGCCGACAAAGGGATTATCGGTTTCTATTCAAAATGATTGAACCATTAATTCGGGAAGTGTTATATTTATTCATGGGAATGCCTTCAATGAAAATTTTATTCCGTAACCCTATCTTTCATCTTTTTCTCATAGCAATCGTTGGCCTTCTTGTTTACTCCAATACCTTTTATGTTCCGTTTCAATTTGATGATAGACCTAATATAGTTGAAAATTACAGACTGAAGGATTTAAGCAGGTTCTGGCCTCCGGAAGGATCGAGATGGCTTGGGTTTCTTACATTTGCTTTCAACTATCATATCGGCGGGTTAAACGTTACTGGTTACCACATATTTAACTTACATCTGGAAAAGGGTTACTTCACTTGCAACTTTCTTCTATCTCTTATCGCTTGTAATGTATATCAAATTCAGGATACACGATACAAAAAAGATTCACGATGCAGGATACACGATACACGATAAAGAAAATCATACGGCGTGCATCATGGATCGTGGATCATGCATCGTGAGTCGAGCATCATGTATTATGTATCTTGCATCGTTATTTTCCGCCGTTCTTGCAATGGTAACGAAAGAGATTTCATTCACTCTCCCATTTATCATCATCTTTTACGAGTTTTGTTTCTTAAGCAAACCCCTTGTCTGGCAACCTCAAGTGGGAAGATCTCTCTATTTAATACCTTTTCTTCTTATACTCATAATTATTCCATTAAATTTTATCTTGCATAGCGAGATGATAGACACGTATGGAACGGATGCAGTAGAAGAATTAAGAATGCTACAATTGGAAGATCTGACCACGCACTCAAAATATGAATATCTTCTGACACAGTTCAGAGCGATCAGCACTTATATAAGGCTATTATTTTTTCCAATAAATCAGAATCTCGATTACGACTATCCAATACACAATTCATTCTTTGAACCGCAGGTAGTTTTATCATTCCTTTTTTTACTTTCTATATTCGGGCTTGGAGTCCATTTGTTTTACAGGTCACGATTCACGATGCATGATGCACAATGCACGATGCACGGGTCACGTGTTACGAATCACGGATTACGTCTTATTTCTTTTGGAATCCTCTGGTTCTTTATAACTCTTTCTGTAGAATCATCCATCATACCGATAAAAGATGTAATTTTTGAACATAGACTTTATCTGCCGTCTATTGGTGCATTTATCGCGATAAACATTGGTCTCTTTATTTTTGTTGAGAAACTGAAACAGAGGTGGAAAAGGGCAGGAGTAACAGTCATTATAATTTTTGCAGTAGGTGTCATTATACTAACAGGGGCTGCATATACAAGAAATATCGTTTGGAAAGATAAGTTAAGTCTGTGGAGTGATGTCGTAAGGAAATCGCCAGAAAAGGAAAGAGGATATAATGGTCTTGCCAATGCTTATAGTAATAGAGGATGGGATGATAAGGCTATTGAATACTATCAAACTGCCATACTATTGAAACCTGATTCCCCTATTTCACATTATAACCTCGGAATGGCTTATGAGAAAAAAGGGTTAATAGATAAGGCAATTACTGAATATCAAAGTGCCATAATACTAAACCAGGGTTTTGTAAATGCCCATAATAATCTTGGTCTCGTCTACTTTAAGAAAGGGTGGACCGATAAGGCAATAGAACATTATCAGATTGCCTTAAGATTAAATCCTGATGATGCAGAGACTCATAATAATCTTGGCACTGCTTATAGCTCTAAAGACTTAACTGAAAAGGCCGCAGAACATTATCGGATTGCATTAAAATTAAAACCTTATTATCCAGTCGCCCATTTTAACCTCGGACTTATCCACTTAAAGAATAATGACTTAGACGAGGCACGGAAGGAATTTGAATCGACATTACGGATAAAACCCGACCACCATCAAGCCCGTCAGTTTCTTAATTACGTTTATAATTTAGAAAGGCCGCTCACGACAAGATAAAAAAAGCATCAAGTCATAGACCTAAACATCCTGGACAAGGAAAGAAAGATATATGGGGATAGTTAATCATCCCCATATATCTTTATCCGTTAATTATTGATAATATAGTTTGCTGCATTTATCAGTATATCGGCAACACTTGTGCTTATGTGAATACCTGATTGGGCCTCAACTTGATTGATAAATGCCTTCATTATGTTATCGGATGTTTGGTCGTTTCCGCTGTTATCGGCATCAAGGGCATTGTTAAGTTTCGAGATCAAACTATTTGCAATACCTTCATTGTCTATATCACCGGAATTGAGAAATTGATTTATAAGTTCTGAAGTTCCTTCTATTGTTTTTATAATCGTATCGAGGAGAGGTGTTTCAAGATAACCAACCTCCAGTCATTAGAGACATACCGGGGAAGAAAGTTTTGAAGCAGCTAAAAGATATTGTTTCGTTGAACCATCAAAGTGCAAAGTGTTATAGTTATTCATGGGAATGTCTACAAGGGAAAATTTATTCCGCAGCCCAATATTTCATCTTCTTCTCATAGCAATCGTTGGTTTTCTTGCCTATTCAAATACCTTTAATGTTCCGTTTCAGTTTGATGATGGACCGAATATAGTTGAAAACCCGATCATCAAAGACCTGATTTCTTTTGCTGAACCAACAAAAGTAAAAGATTTCGAGAGACATCATTTATATAATTTTTTCAAGAGTAGATTTATCGGTTATCTTACCTTTGCACTAAATTATAAACTGCATGGTCTCGACGTTACTGGCTATCATATCTTCAATCTTGCAATACACATCCTTAATGCAATTCTTGTTTA
>JACQXD010000240.1 GCA_016208875.1 Nitrospirota bacterium | reverse complement strand
CCGTCCGGCATGTATGGCCTTAATACCGGATGTATTCCCTGTAAGGTAAAACTTTTCCAGCCCCTTGTGTACAAACGACTGAATCACATTTTAAGTGTAACTTATATGGTTACATCTGTCAATAATGCAAAAATTATTTAATCTAAATATTGATGAAACAGAATCAGTCTCTTCTCAATATCCCGGTGCCGCCGGTTCAAGACATTCCGTGAAGATTTCGGGAATATTGCAGTACCCGGATATGTGTTATATACAGGAGAGATTCATCTTCCACTCGGCTCGGGTATTACGGCATTGCCAGTAACCGAGCTATAAAAAGCGGTATTGACTGTAAATCCTATTTAAAGAAATAATGGAGGGCCGATGAAGAAAATTAGGGTTTATCAAAAAAACAGTTTGGCTTTGAAGCCCGGTGTTTGCGGTGCAAAAATGTGGGCAGTCGGCTTGGAATTAACGGGTAGGACACATCCCCTATTATTTTTGATAAGTGACCGTCTCATTTATGAGAGGCAATTAAGGACTGCGGAACCTTCGTTTGATTTGAGAGAGAAAAACATAGTGGATAGTGCAGGGAAAAATTTTAAGTTGATATCCAGAGCAAGGCAACAAAAAAATATCTTGGAGGCAAATGAAGGTAAGGTATCAATTAATCAATAAATAGCCCAAAAAAACTCTCGCGGATGGCTGATAACGCTACAGAAATATCGACTACGAAGTTTCGAAAAGCCTCAGCCTTAGTTTTTTCAGATAATCTATATGTTTGGTCTCCTGTTCCATCATCTCGTGAAATACTACCTTTGCATTGGTATCTGCTGCACTTTGTGACATCTTCCGGTAAAGATTATACGCCTTTCCCTCTATCTCGAGAGCCAGTATCAACGCTCCCATATCGTCTATAAAGTCATACTTTTGCAATTTTTCCTCGAGGTCTTTTACAGGAATTCCTGCTTCTGTAACGGAGGCATCCGCCTTTTTTGTGAATTTCTCGAAACCGATTATATCCCTATCTTGCTGTATCGATTGATAAAGAAATCCTATAAAACCCATATGTCGGCCTTCCCATGCAGAAAGCTCCTTAAATATCTTCCTGGCCTCTTGATCTATCGCCTTTTCCATAGAATCGAGGGTCTTTTTTACCGTAACCTCGATACCTTGCGAGGGAATTAAAAAAAGTCTGTTTATAAAATTCTCATTTAGAAGCCTTACTATCTCATCATTCTCAAAACACTCTTTTGCCATAACGTGACACCAATGACACCATATTGCCCCTGTGCTCAGGAATACCGGCTTGTCTTCTTTCTTTGCCCTATCAAAAGCCTCGTCGGACCATGGATACCAATCTATTTTCTGATAGGCAGAGTGTTTTAGATAGGCAGATCTTTCTTTTGATAGTTTGTTCAATATCGATGAACTCTCATTTCTTGTTCAGTTCCAATCGGTCAGCATAAGGCCGATACCGATCCTATTGACGCTGTGATTATAATCCAGCAGGTTTTCTCCGTAACCCGTAAAGTACTGAACATACCCACCGACACTCTTAATCATCGGAAAATTCCATTCAAACTGCAGCGCCCCTCTATTGTCTTCGGTCCGAAGGTTGTCACGCATCATTAACCCGAACCTATTTTTTCTCCAGAAATAATAACCCCATATCTCGCCATACCCCATATATTTATCGATATCCGGATTATCGTTCTCCATAACGCTTTCGGGAATCCGGTACCATGTCTTCAACAGGATCGCAAAATTTTCTCTCTCGAAACCGATGTTTCCCACAATACGGTTCCAACTCCTCGACAGCGGTTTGGATTGACCGTTGGACTGATGATTGATGCCTACATTGATCATGCGGCCCTGCATCCCGAGAAAATTGAAATTTGTACGGAAATTGAACAATAACTCCGGCTCATAGTTGGTCTCACGGAATGGAGAAGAATCAGCGAAATTATAAAGCTGCCAGAATGACTGCTGCGTGTATCCAAACCAGAGGTCTATATCTTTGTCAAGGATATCCTGCCAGAGTTTAACCTTCATACTTATCTGGAACTTGACTTCGGTTTCCCGAATATCCTTGTCTGAGGAAGCCTGCTGAAGAGGTTCCTCATTAGGCCGGTTATTATATGACACAGGCAGGATATAAGTAGAACGATGCGGCATGATGATGTATTTGTTCCGAGACTTACCTGTATCCAGTTCCCATAATTTCGATAGGTAGGAAAACCTCTCCGGGTTGTCCTCCGGTTTCTTAGAGATTTGTTCATCGAGGCATTTCAACCGTTCCTTATCATCGTCAATTTTGGAACAGTCGGATATGCCCTGTTGGGCAAATGCCGGTCTATTGCCCGTCATTATGACAAGCAGCAGAATAAGTAGGCTGAAGTGCGTTAAATATTTTTCCGGCATCATAATAGACCATTAACATGGATCCTTGTCGCAATCTCCCAATTGAATCACGGATCACCCACCAGATATATCCTAAACAGCAACTTCCTCTCTGTCAATTGATTTTTCTAAAGGACGTAGAACAGTATTCTGTAGAACAGTATTCTTGACAGGAGGCTTTGATTTATTGGAAACTACATAATAATTATCCCCAAACCGCGGAGGGTAAGATCGAAAACAGAGATACAAAATTAAGGATTCAAGACAAAGGAATTCGATATTTCTTATTTTTATTTTTTGCATTTTCCATTTTTACGCTGTTTTTTCCCCCTCCTGCGTATTCTATCGAGAAAAAAACAATCGGCGTAATAATGACCGGAGACATACCGTATTATGCAAAGATGCATAAGGCATTTTCAGCAAGGCTTTCAAGGGAAGGATATGGGGATATGGAGATATTGCTTCAAAAACCGTATCCGGATCAGATTTCATGGAGTAATGCCGCAAGAAAACTTATTGCAGTAGATGTCTCTATCATTGTCACTTACGGTGCTGCTGCTGCTCTGGCGGCAATCAGGGAAACAAGCAATATCCCGATAGTATACGCCGGAGTCCATAATCCGGCTGCCGTCGGTATTGCAGGTAAGAACACAACAGGAGCTGTATCAAAAGCCCCAACCTCAAGCCTTTTAAGGTATTTAAAGAGTGTAACCAATATATCAATCCTCGGAGTCCTTTACTCGGAAATAGAGAAGGACAGCGTGAAACAGGTGGATGAGATCGAAGATATTTCAAGAGATATGGGGTTCAAAATTCTGAAGATAAATATAAGACGCCCGGAAGATATAAGAAAGATAAAGGGTTCGGGTAAACCGGATGCATTGTTCCTGACATGCAGCGCATCCGTAAATATGGCAGTGGACGCCATTCTGGACATTGCGAGAACCGAGAAACTGCCTACGGCATCTATGTTAAAGGGTGAAAATAACTCGGGTATAATAATAACACTTTCTGCAAACCCTGAAGAACAGGGTGAAATGGCTGCAGACAAGGTTATAAAAATATTAAAGGGTACACACCCCGTTACTATTTCTCCGACCGGTGGAAAAAACATCGAACTCATCTTTAATCTCAAGGAAAATATGTCTCTGGGTTTTAAGTTACCGATGGACCTCGTGACAGAGGCCACAAAAATAATTCAATAACGAAAGGTGAATTTTGCTTATTAAGAGAATATCTCTCATTAAACCCATGATATTAATTTTTATTCTCATACCGGTAGTAACCCAGGCCGGGCAGAATCAGTCCATGCAGGAGTTGTTGATCGGCCTGATACCGGAACAGAATATTTTCAGGCAGATGGATCGTTACAGACCGCTGGCAGCCTATCTCTCCGAAAAGACGGGTCTAAAAGTAAGGCTGACCATCCTGAGCAAATACGGCGATATAGTAGAAAGGTTTAAATCCCGGCATCTGGATGGTGCTTTTTTCGGGGCACTGACAGGTACAATGGCAATAATAAAACTTGGAGTAGAACCGATTGCAAGACCCGTAAATCAAAACGGTACCTCAAGCGTCCGGAGCTATATATTTGTGCGCGCCGACAGCAAAATCGACTCTGTTAAAGACATGAACGGCAAACGGGCCGTCTTTGTCGATCGGGCTACCGTAACCGGTTATCTGTTTGCAGCCGCCTTTTTACGGGAAAACGGCGTCAACGATATCGAGAAATATTTTACCGAATATTTTTTTACGGGAAGTCATGATTCCGCGATCTATTCGGTGTTGGATAACAGAGCCGACATAGGTTCCGCTCAGAATACGTTCTTTAACGTGCTGGTCTCAAAAGATCCGACCATTAAAAGAGAGCTTCGTATAATCGCACGATCCGAAGAATTTCCGGAGACTACTCTCTGTATGAGGAAAAATATTTCGCCGGGGATTAAAAACAGCCTCACGAATACTCTGCTGAACATGGACAGGGATCCGGCCGGTAGAGATATACTAAAAAAGTTCGGTGCCTCGAAATTTATCAGGGCCGAGATAAAAGACTTCAACTCCGTTTTTAATCTTGCAAAGCGTGCACGGGTCGACATAAGAACATACGAGGGGGATAGGTGAAAAAAAAGATAATCCTCTCGTTATTCTTTTTATTCCTGCTTTTCACCACGGGCGCAATAATAACGATGTTTTACATACTCAGGGTAACCTCGAGACTCGATACATTGATAACCCTCCATCAGGTAGAGATACTGAGGCAGGACCTCGTTATAAATGTCCAGACGGTTCAATCGCACCTTTACACTATAGGTACTTCATTCGGAAAGGAACTGGATGTCATCGTAGAGAACGTTGCGACCCTCGACAGTGCAATACAGAAGTGCAGCGGATGTCACCACAGTCCTGAAATCTCCACTAAGATAATAGCAATAAGGGACCTGACCGAGCAGTACAAGGAGGCATTGAGCACCTTTATTACCACCACAGCCGGAAGAGAAAGGGTTGAGAGGCTTCAGCTTGTCGGAGCGAATATAGGAAATATGATCCTTGCAAAGACACAGGAAATGGCTGTTATTGCCAACCAGAAACTTAACGAGAAGACCATTGCCGCCATAAAGGACGTTTCGAATTCGAGAATAATCCTCATCGTAACGCTACTTTTATGTTTCTTTATAGCCCTGTCTATTGCTGCATCTCTTACGAGGGGGATTACCGAACCTGTCTCCGAACTTCTCAAGGCAACAAGAAAGATAAAGTCGGGAGAACTCGGATATAGCACCTCTTACAGGGGAAAAGATGAATTCAAAGAGCTGATAGAGGCATTCAACGACATGAGCCTTACCCTCGATGAGAACAACAAAAAGATTATTCAGCATCTGGTCAGGCTGTCCGGCCTATACAGGATTACTTTATCGTTTCACGCTATCACAAATGTCGAAGATATCTACAAAGAAGTCTCATACGGTGTGGCGGAACTCGTTGATGTCGAACAGAGCGGCATTATTCTCCTCGATAAAGACAACGAATTATTCAGCCACAGATTTCCAGCATTCGGGCTTAACCCGGAACGCATGGCCGACATAAAAATACCAAAAGAAGAGTTTGTTAATATTTATCTTTCGAGTAATAGAAGGCCGTTACTGTTTAATGATAATACCGGTAAATTGCCCATGTCAGATATGGATAAAAGCCTCGGCGCAAGAAATTCAATGTTCGTCTGGATCAGACAGAAAGGTGAACTCATAGGCGCAATCAGGGCAGCCAATAAAAAATCCGGAGACTTTACTGAGGAGGATGCAAGGATGCTCGGTATACTTGCAAATAACGTCTCCGTGGCTCTTGAAAACGCAAAACTCTATGAAAATCTGAAAAAACAGATGGCGGAACTAAAAGAAGCACAGGAACAACTTGTCCAGGCGGCAAAACTTGCAGCAATAGGAGAACTTGCCTCCAATATTGCCCATGAGATTAATAATCCGCTTACAAGCATACTCGGCTATTCGGAACTCATAAAGGAAGAAGCCGATATCCACAACATAATGAGGGACATCGAAGTAATAGAGAAAGAATCGTTACGGGCAAGGGATATCGTTCATCAGCTTCTCGAATTTTCAAAGAAAAGACCGCTTGAAATTAAGGAGATAAATATAAACAATATAATATCCGAGGTGCTCTCGCTTGTTTCCGTCCCTTTAAAGGATTCCAATATCAATATAACCGGAAACTACGATGATGTACCGACAATAGAGGGAGATGCAAATCAATTAAAGCAGGTCTTCCTTAATATTATAAATAATGCCATATTTGCTATGCCGGGAGGCGGTACCCTCGCCGTTGCTACAAGGTCGGAAAAAGAAAATGTTTATGTCGAGATATCGGATATGGGAAAGGGTATCCCTCATGAGATATTACAGCGGATATTCGAGCCGTTTTTTACAACAAAGCAGGATAAGGGTACGGGATTGGGATTATCGATAAGTTATAAGATAATACAGAGCCATCACGGAAGTATCGATGTCGAGAGCGAAGAAGGCAAAGGAAGCAAATTCACTATCGTCCTTCCATTTACCATCAGACAGATTTCTTAACATATATCTCTTTTGCGACTTCCGGGTCTATCGCAACGGACGTCTCATCTATCTGAATAACGAAAGAAGGTTTTTTTTGTATTAATTTTATAATGCTTCCCGCGGTTATCCCCATAGAACCAAGCCTGTTCAATCTCAATGTTTCGGACGAGACTATAAAGACTATCCTTCCTTTCAGACCGACCTCAAAATCGGTCAACCGCACTACTAACGGTTCCACCTCTATCTTATATTTCTTGCAGCATTCTCCCCTGGGTATCGGCTTACCATGAGGACACTTAGGAGGATGGCCTAAAAAGGTACAAACGCTTTCAGTCAATTCTTCACTTAGAATATGCTCCATCTTGCAAGCATCGGCATCGACCAGGTCTACAGTGAGTTTAAAAACCTCTGTAAAAAGCTGCTCGGCAAGGCGATGCCTTCTTATAAGTCCCCTTGCATGCAAACGGCCTTTTTCAGTGAATCCGACCTGTTCGTCTTTAATTACTATAAGATCCTGCCTTATCAACTCATTCAGCAGTTCATCAAAATCCGGATCGTCGGAATTTAGTTTAAACCGATTAAACTCATGATGTTCATCTTCTTCGAGAAGCCAGATTAATTCT
>JACQXD010000121.1 GCA_016208875.1 Nitrospirota bacterium | reverse complement strand
ATTTTTTATTTTACCATAGAATAATATCTTAAAACCTCTCTCGAAATTATGTCTGCTGCCAGCCTATGACCATAAATAGAGAAATGGTTTTCATCGTTGAATAAAGACGTCTTTGTTCCTGTTTTATAAGATGATGCGAAATAAGGCAGAAGGTCTATTGTTTCGACACCATGATCAGAGGCGTAGTTTTGCAATATTCTTTGCGGCTGATTCGTATGCTCCGGTTGATTTAATTGAAAACGGTATGGGGCAACCACAATAATGAGAGGGATGTTGTTTTTTTCGGCTATTTCTCGTATCCCGTCTATTTCACTTAAAGTCAAATCCCACGCCTTTTCTAATTCCCGGCTAAGCCTGTCCAATGCCAATTTCTCAACCTGGTATTCCTGTTGATTTCGGAAGAACATAATGAGTATTCTTGTCATTGCCTCAAAAAGTCGTGAATTTCGGAGTAACCAGCCGAACAATCCCTGAACCGAATGACGCGTATCGATTCCCAGAAAAACATTATCACCGCCGTACCCGGCTGTGCTTGAATATCTTTCGACGACATCATTCAGACAAAATTGCAAAATGATCATATCCGGTCTCAATCTCATGCCGTAAAATTGCAGGAAACGAAGTTCCTGAAATGTAGAATAGCCGGGTACAGATGCATTTATAATCTCATACGTTCTCCCACCCTCTTTACTCAGCATCTCTTCCAATAGATACGGGTACACCTGTCGTACATCTTCCACGCCGTCACCCCATGAAACCGAGTCACCCAACAGCAATATCTTCCTGTCGGCATATGGATTATACGGAGTGTCTCTGAATCCTAATTCGTTCGTTGCGATCGGTCCATCCTTATATGGATACAACCTCCAGATGAGATCCGGGTCTGGAATAACAAGTCCATAAACGGTATTTTCTGCAACCTTATGATAAGGGTAGACGCAGAAAAATACTTCTAACAAAGAAAGTATCAGCAGGATTGTTAGAAGTGAAAACAGCAGCCTCTTGCACACTTACAGGGACATGCCGTTAAAAAACAGCAATTTGGCGTAACCTTTCAGTGAAAGGTGGAGATTGTTTATTTGAAAAATCCCTCCTAACCTCCCTTTTCCAAAGGGAGGAAAGATTTCCCTCTTTGGCAACCAGGGGCGAAGGGAGATTTTTGAATATTTCCACGCTCCACTGAATGGTTACAATTTGGCTTGTATTAGAATGCTCCACCCGGTGTATACGAACCTCCATAACTCTTCCCGCACATTATGTTAGGGGAACCGGTACCGCGGCAATAGCCTCCATCTTCACCTGTACTTTCCCCGGGCCAGCTCTTTGGTCGCCATTGAGTAATATCTTTAGTACTACGTACAAAAGCAAACGGTTTCGGTTGCGTCGCCGAGCCCCCTGTAGCAGGCCATAAACCGCCACCTATGGTCAACCAATCGAACCCGTGTGCATCTTCTCCTCTTAGCGATCTCGTCGACGGATCACTAATAGTTGCCGCCCACTTACTTGAATGGCAGCTTCGGCAACCGTAAAATCCTGTGGAAGTAGGCTTATGTTTTCCACCCGCAGCATTGGAATGACCGGAGTCGGTTGTACTCAAATCAAACGCCGTAAGATTCTGAGTATCGGATAGAACCGTACCGTTGTAATACACCGTTGATTTATGACATACAACACAAAGTGCGGTTGGTTCATTTGCCCAGTTAGCCGGTTTTCGCAACGATATTATATTACCATGCGCGGTTACGGAGCGGGATGTGGTCCATGGGATGACAGGGTCGTCATTATGGCAATCCCAGCATGTGATCAGGTGACCGAATTCAGTAGTAGAAGGCCTTGACTTTACATATGATGTCCACGGCTCCTGCATATTCGACCTCCAGACATAGCTGTTATGCCCTCTCGCCAATATCGGATGCTTGGATGCATTCGACTGCCAGAACATGCTACGTACATTCACAACGGTTCCTGCGTTATTAAATGGCGTCAATTTGTTGGTAGTGTCGCCGCCAACCCTTGCTAATGTAGACAGTGCACCATCGGCATCGTGGCACTTAAGGCAGAAGTTGATCTGGATTGCCAGTACCTCCGGCTCGAGAGTTGACGAGGCAGTATCGCGGGAGAATCTTACGATGGTCGAAATAACACCTGTAGGACTATAGGTATTCGCCGAATTACTGAATGAGACCCACTGAATCGGTTCGCCCGTATCAGGATCGCGCAAGTCAAGCTTGCCGTTCGCATGATATGTGGTGCTGGCCTCACCTGTCAGTGCATTTCCTTCCATGTGGCACACACCGCAGTCATATTTGGTAACCGAGCCCCATACGGCTCTCTTATGGCCCCACCATGTAGTCCAACCTCCGCTCGAGCTCCAGTTAAATTCTCCTAATATCGGCCTTCTGAAGCCCTGAACAGAACCGTGACAGCCGGAGTTACAGTCTCCTCCGGAGCCCTGGGATTGGCCGTCTAAATGCTGGTTCACGGTTGTAAAACCGTCGTTTGAAGCATTCACATTCCCTTGCCCGGTCCCATGACAGGTCTTGCAGTTTGTACCCGCGTCATGACCCGAAGGGGGCGGAAATCCATGACATTTATTAGTGCAAGTAGTCAGCGTATTATACGGTAATGATATATATCCTCCGCTGTACCATACCGGATCCAGGCCGGATCCGTAATGGTTTTTGAATAATGCAGCGTCATGACAATATACGTTATCGCATTTACCTGTTGCTGGATCATATTTTGCCACAGTGTTTATGCTATATCTGATGTTTGCAATAGTGCCGAAGGTCAACTCGGCTGGAGTCTGCGTATCTATATGACCCGGACTATTGGTAGACGTCCACGGAGAGACATGACATTCCGTGCACTTAATGGGAAGGCTTATTGTACTTATCGTTAACAGATGTGAGTTATGTGCGCCAACCTGTCGATCCGTAGATACGTTGTCGTTATATGTTCCGGTCTCGCCTGCCGTATCTTTGCCGACCCCATCCGCTCCGGGAGCAGCCTTATAGTAGTTTGCCGTATTCCATGTGGTGGTTGGATTTCCATGACATTTTGTACACGTTACCGAGTCAGATCCGGTTGTACCCCACGGTACATTATAAGTCCCATAACCTCCATGACAGGCAGTTAATGCACATGAGCCGTATCCATTTGCCGGTGTATGCCATGTTGCCTCCTGGCTGTATGAGCCGCCGTATGTCGTCGAGAATGCTACATCTATCCGCTTGTCGAGGTGTTTTGCAGTAGGCTTACCTGCACCCGAATGGCAGACGTCACACGCATAGGCATTACCGTTTATCGTTGAAATATGCAGAAAATGCGTGCCTGTAGTAAGCCACTTACTCGATGCATTTCCGACACCTCCACCATGGCATGCCCCGCCGGCACAGTTTCCGGTCACTGCAGTGTTCCATGCAGGCGTATCGTATGAATTTGCAGTAGCTCCGTTATTCTGTCCCGAGTGACAATAAATATTTGCACAACTGCCGTACGCAGACCCCGGCGTCTTTGACATCGGCGATGAAACGCTGTTATATTGACCGGTAAGGTCTAAAACTGCAGAGCTGTCAAATCCTACATTGACAAGTCTGTCCACATGTTTTGCCTTATCCGTTATGCTCGTACCATTGCTTGTTGTTGTGTTATGACATACCTGACAGCCAATACTAACGACATGGAGTAAATGACTGCCTGTTGCTATCGTGCTTTGACCGGTACCGGGCCATGCCCTATGACATCCCGAACAGTTAAGGGCAGCGAATGTCTGCCATGTGAATGCCTGGACATTAGGCAATCCGGCACCCGTATTTGCCGTACCCGGACTGTGACAGTAGGTGCTTGTACATGCATTTGTATTCCATCCTGCGGTCCAATTGAATCCCATGTCGGTGCCTGCTATAGAGGTCTGGGCCTTGTACGAGCCGCCTCCTGCGAATGTTGCATCAAATTTCACCTCCGCAGCCTGATATGCGGTTACCACACCGCCGCCGTGGTCTATAGGGGTGTGGCATACCCCGCATCCGTATACATACGCTCCTGCCGTTGAATTTGTCCATGGATCTTTGTTTGTAGGCAATGTTGCTGTTGCGTAATGGACTGCATGCTCTCCCTGTAAGGTATTATTGCTGCTGTGACATCCGTCACATGCTATTGCTGCTCCTCCCCATGAAGGTGTTGCAGCACCATGACAATAAACATTCCTGCAATAACCATATCCGTCGCCCGGCGGATTAGTTGCAAAAGGCTGGCTGTAAGAGCCGCCGTAGGTTGTCCACATTGAAACCTCTATATTTCGATTCGTATGATTTGCATTAGAACCTATCGCACCCATATGGCAGTATCGACATGGGTGGTTACTACCCTGAACATGCTTGTCATGACTCCCTGTCGTAATCCATCCTGCTACTCCTCCTCCCGATGCGGGATGGCATGTCCCGCATTCGGCTGTTACCGCACTACTCCACGTGGGCGAGGCATATGTTATACCTACAAGGGTACCCCAATTGGCCTGACCGCTGCTGTGACAATAAAGGTTGTCGCATTTATCATATGTACCCACGTTATCAGAACCGGATTCCGCACCGCCATATGTAGCAATGCTGCCGAATCTTGTGTCTCCGCGATCGAGCCTCCAGTCTGCCTTTATATTGACATGTATATCATATCTCGTTATCGTATCAAACCCGGTTGCTACGGTATCTTTATGACATTTATCACAGGAAAGTCCCTGCCCTATTACAGTGCTGATATGCGAGCCGTGGGACGGGCCGGTTGGCCATGCTGTTTTGGTGTATCCATGACACGTCCCGCAGCCTGCTGTATTAGCACTGCCCCATGTCAAGGTCATGTTGTTGCCGCCTATGAAATTGCCGTGGCAGAAATTCCCGCATTTACTATCCGTGCTCATATAGTTATCAACAGCTTCACCTGGAGGAGGCGTGTTTGTATACCAGGTCGTTCCACGCGTAAACCAACCGTTTATACCGGATGCATTAAGGTTCACCGTAACCGTATTCCACCCCTGTGCTTGCATCTTGTGATCGGCTCCTTCGTCTGTGCTGTGGCACAATCCGCAGTCGAATACATAAAGTCCCAGTGTCGACCTCACGGTTGCCGCATTATAACTCGTCGCCAGCGCTGCAACCGTACTGTAGTGTTTCAAATGAGATACGGAAAAGCTCGAACTATCCGGATCGCCATATGCACCTGGAGGGGCACCATGGCAACTATTACACGCCTGCGATCCTGCACCTTTTGCAAATGACTTTGTATGGTAATGACATTCCGTGCAGTCTTTTCCGCTGTTTGTATGTGAGCCGGTATCCGTGCTCTGCTGGTTATGTGTATGTTTCGATACTGCAAGATGACAGGCCTCGCATATCCTCGTAGAAGTTGACCTCGGTGCATCGCTATTCCAGCCCATCATACCGGTAGCCCACGCTATTCCCGATTTCCACCTGAAGTCAATCGTGGCCCACCTTGAACCCGTCGAACCCCAGTTTGATGTGCCGTCAGGCGTTTCTATCCTTTCCTTTATCAAAAAAATATTGCGAGTATCATGGCTTGTGTGGCAAGTCGTGCAGACGATCTCTCCATATTTTCCACCGGCAACACCCCATAATGAGCCCCAATACGCACTATTCAAAAGCCTGGAGTTGTGGGTCTTTATTGCCTTATCCCAGGCAGGACTCGAGGGATATGTGTTTCTATCTGTCTTATGGCATGAGTGGCACAATTCTTCCTCTGCGCGTATGAGAAGCCTGGCATCACCTTTGTCATTGGATACCTTTGTCTGTACACTTCCCCTGCCTGCCTTACTACCGCTGTGGTTTGTTGTATCTGACGCCTCAACAACGTTTGTACGTATGCCTACGGCATCGGATGTGGTTGTTATAGTTAGGGTGCTATTATATCTTTGTCCAATACTTAGCGCATCTGTTGTAGTGCCGGCGGTAAGAGATGAAGTAATACCGGTACCTCCGGTATCCGAAGTAATGCTCACGGTAAATGTCGAAGTACCGCAGGTATCTCCCGTATCGTTATTGACTACCGTAACTGCATAGGTACGAGATGTAGATGTACCCACAACACCGGCTGTCGGCGTAAAATACACTGACGGGGCGTTATACGTACAAGCTGCCCCGGCAAACCCGTACCACATAGTACAAACCACCATACTGAACATGAAAAACAGCGATATAAGACGTAATGCGTAATGCATATGTGAACGGGTCTTATTATTCATAAGTTGTAATCACTCCATATGATAAGGTTAATATGTTCATTTTTTCTATGCCTTCTTCTATCATCTCAAACCCATTAATTAATATAATTGCCTTAACTTTCCTCATGGCTCCCTTTACTGTGACTGATCTACCGTCGATGAATCGGAGTCCCTATAATGCATACCGTGACAGCTCATGCACATCATATTGCCGTTCGGATCCAGCATTAGATTATTTGTTGGATTTGTGTCCCACCCGCCGTTCAACGCATATCTATAAGGGTAGATCGAACTGCTTGCCTGACGTGCCACGGTCGAGCCGTTAAAAACCGAAACCGGCTCAAGCGGTGCAGGACTGAAGAACGATGTCCAACCGGGCCGGCCGCTGTCGGAAGTAGGGGTCTCTCCCTGTGCACTGCTGAATGTTATATTGATCGGATGGCTCCTCTTATTTCCGTCCCATGCCTGAAAACGCTGGCTCTTCGGGTCGGAACTTACATTCGCACGTCTGTAATAGTGACAGAAGATGCAGAGTTCCGTTCCGGTAGTGCTCCACCTTGCCTGCATTCTAAGGAAATCGTTAGAACCCATAACCCTATATTTGCTGCCGGAGGCAATACCGGTCGCGAAGGCAGTTCTCTTAGCATAAGAATCGGTAAGAACCTGAGTAGCATAAATAGTAATCGCATTTGTACCGCTGGTTTTTATCTGTTTTACGTTCCCCCTGCACGCTCCCGAAATTATCCTCACATACCCATCATTCCATTGACCCGTTGTCCATGTTGTTTTCGTGGAATCCAGTAATGTATCCGTGCCTGTACCGCCTGAGGCTGTGCCTGAATCGGCATTACTGTCGCCATCCCATGGTGCTTCCGTCTGATAGTGCTGATTATGACATGCAGAGCAGACAACAACATTACCGTATTTTTCATATACGGTCTTTACAGGAGACGACGGTAAGTCTCCATATGTCCTTAACCCGAATATATTATTGGAATTGCCTGCCGTAAGCCATAACGGTGACGTACCCGCATCCATTTTCCTGTCCCATCTGTGGGACGATCCACTTGTTGAATCCCACCATTTACCGGACGTCCCGTTTGCAGTAACCCACCAGGCCTGCTCGCTATCTGCAAGTGTGAAATTTTGGCCCGGTTGTCCTCCCGCATGGCAATTTGTGCAGAGAGTGGAATTAGAGGACTGCGAGGTTAGAGATACCCCGCTGCCGCCGTGGCACCCGCCGCTGCACCCGATCTGTTTGGTGGAATCTGTTGTCCAAAGACTACTATGCGGAGGATCATATGCGTAGAGATAGCCGGTAGCGAAAAAAACAGATACGGATATGATGCAGGCAAAAATCGTCAATCGCTTCACATATCCTCCTCTCACATATCCCTTATTAATAATCATTTAAACCTTCCGAGGGTCACATTAACACCAAACTTGCTGTCCATCGCGGTTATAGTCGAACCCATGGATGTCCCATCACTCTCGAATGTCCTTATCAACGCATCATTATGCTCATCACGGCCTGCACCTGCAGCTATCTCATCCACACCGTCACCGTCTATATCCCCGAGAGCTACAGTCGAAGGTTTCTTATATCCGAGATCGCCGTATGCATCTATAGACAAACCATAGTCCTCTCCTGTCCCTTTCAGTATCTTTATCGAATTTTCCTCTTTTTTATCCTTCCCTGTTCCTGTGCTTGTAGTTATACTTAATGCAATCTCGGATGTGCCGTCGTCATTTATATCCCCTGCTGCTACCTCGGGCGTACCGCCATAACTCGCATCTGTTGTCCATATCTCCGTCAGTTTTTTCCCATCCTCTGCAGAGAGGTCCATCTCGAATACCTTTATACCATCCTTATCCGCCATTACAAGTTCAAGATTCCCATCTCCATCGGTATCACCTACTGCTGCGGTGAATTCTTCGTATTTACTATCGGTATATAACGTGTCTTTTTCTTCTATTTTCCCATCCGCATATGCAAAACGCTTTATTGTCCTCCCCTGTCCCTCAACCTCTGCTCCTATGATTATCTCTGCCTTCCCGTCGCCGTCTATATCTCCGGTTGTAATTATTGCCTTTTTGTATCCTTCGGGCATGGTTAACTCGTCAAGTTCGGTCCCTTCATATGTGTATACCTTTACCGTCCTCTTTTTGTCCGTAACTGCAATCTTGTCTATTCCGCTTCCATCCATGTCGCCCGCGGCTACCCTTACACTCTCCGGAGATTTAAACGGTTCAAACGAGCTTACAGTAGTTCCGTCGAGATTCATCACCACTACCTTCTTGCCTTTTGTACTCCCGGAGCCTGCTACTATGTGTGTTGCTGCGGGTTTTGCCCTGTACTGCACGTCTATATCCACTTCATTCCCCGTCTTCACGGTAAACGTCCTTGAAAGAGGTCTAATGTAACCCGAGACATGTTTGAATGCGATGTTGTAATCTCCCGGCGTCACCTCATCGTTGCTCCATTCCTTGCCCGTTCCGCTGAATGCTGCTGCCTGCTCTCCGGAACGAGTTATATCGAATCCCGCTCCATCGAGATTCGTAGTTACTTTAATCGTGCCTGCATGAATCACATTTAAGTTTACGTTTACCGTTGCAGGGCTCCCCTGCGCTCTATCTGCCATAATCGTAATCTTCCCATTATAAGTTCCTGCACTTAGGGCAGATATACCTGTCGTGATATTTATAGTTGAATTATCAGTGCCGGATACAGGGTCAAGATTTATCCATGTCTGATCTACGGATGCACTCCAGTTCATGGTCTTATTGCCGGTATTGGATATATAAATCTTCTGAGAAGGAGGTATTGTTCCACCTTGCTGGGCCTTAAAGCTCAGCGATGCAGGGCTAACATTGAGAATCCCATATGATGGATTAACAGTCAGATCAACCGAAACGGTGCCTATAATACCTGTGGTTGTCTTTATTGTAACCACTCCCTTGTAAGTACCTTCTAATAAGGATGTCGCATTGACCGAGACCTGCACCTGCGATGATCCTGATCCCGGGACCACGGCTGAATCTACAATCGAATTCTCTACAGCGCCGGAAGATGGATTCACAGCCAACCATGTGCTGTCTGCAGCAGCGGTCCAATTTAGGATTTGTCCATTCCCTTTGTTTGTAATACTCAATGTCTGTGGTGAAGGATTAGGACCTCCCTCGTCAACCGTAAAACTCATGTTTTGGGGACTAAGATCGAGGGTGTTATAAGTGTCCAATCCATATACCTCAATCCTCTGTGTGCCTGACGACACAACAAAAAGCTTATTATCGGCGTCTATGGCAGTATCCCTCGGCTTATAAAGCTCTCCCCCATTATAAGATGGGGTACCTATAAGGCCAAGAGAAGCACCGGTGTCCCTGTCAAAGCACTGAACATGGAAGTCAAGCATGTCAGGTACATATATCCTTCCGTGCTTATCCACACTTGGTCCCTGTATCTTATAAAAATTGTTAACATTATAAGTATAGAATGAGAATTTATGATTTCCGTCGAGGTCGAATATTTGAATCCTTGACTTATTCTCATTTGTGTCTGCATTATTCCAGTCAGCGGCTATTAGCTCGCCTGTAGAGTCGTTTATGGCAAGCCCGTACACACCCCCGAAATATCCATCGGCAGACCCCTGATCTCCAAAACTAAACTTAAAAGAACCGTCCGGGTTATAGACCTTTATTGAATGTGCCGTTGTATCGTCTACATAAATATTCCCTGTTGCCGATGCGATCTTAATACTGTTTGGTTGATCAAATTCGCCGTCACCCGATCCGAGCTTATAAAGAAGTTGACCGGAGGAGTCAAAAACCCTAACATTATCTTGTCTCTCATCACCGACATATATCTTCCCGGAATTATCAACCGTTATTCCCAGTGCAGTACCTTTTCCCAGATCAATCGTTGAAATCAATGTTCCTGAATTACTAAGGATATAAATACGGCTCATGCCCCAGTCGTTGGTGTCGGTTACATAAAGCCGGCCTTCGGAATCTAATGCAATTCTCACCGGGTGCCTTATCCCCACGGAATAACTCCCGACATGAGTGGCTGTAGGCGATTCCACGCCTTCGGCAAGAACCGGGAAGAAACCCATCGTCATAAATATAAAAATACTGAATACATCTATTATTATATGTTTCATTATATTTCTCACCTTCCACCTTTCCATGCCTGTGAGACATATATCGGTGAAATGTCATATTTAAGACATGACATGGTTAAATTATACATCTTTGTAACATAATTCTTATCATTATTCTCTGCGAAAATTCGCGCACATATTTGCCTTTTAAGTGTGTTATGACCCAAAAAAATTATATGTGATAAAATACCCAAGCCTACCCATTTTAACGGTAAAATATATCTTAAGGAATCGGTCTTTTTAACTACTTGTAAATAAAGATTTTTTCTCTTCACATTTCCCTCTTTTTGCAACGCTCCTTTTTACACTAAGTTTTCCCCTCTTTGGCAAAGAGGGGTTAGGGGAGATTTATTGAAAATTTATTTATTCAAAAATCCCCCTTCATCCCCCTTTGCCAAAGGGGGAATATAAGGACACCCCACAGCAGAGACTGTGGGGTATTGAAAATTTAATAATCTAAATTTAATATCCTGTCGATTCACATCATATCATAGAATTATGAGACTTTCCAGCCTCCCTGCTATTTATAGAGGATGATCCTCACCTTTGTGCCTTTACCCGGTTCGCTTTCTATCCCCATATCCCATCCATGAGCCTTTACAAGATGCTTAACTATCGCAAGCCCAAGCCCCGTTCCTCCGAGTTCCCGGGATCGCGACCTGTCAACCCTGTAGAACCTTTCTCCAAGCCTGGTCAGATGGTGCTTTGCAATACCTATGCCGGTATCCTCAACCGAAATTTCTATGAAATGAGCGAGTTTACGATTTAGAGTTAAGGGTTCAGAATCTTTTTCTTCGCTTTGAACTTTGAACTTTGAACTTTGAACTTTAATTGTTATTCCGCCTTTTTCCGTAAACTTTATACCATTATCAACGAGATTAAGAAGTATCTGTACCAAACGATTTCTATCTGCTTTTATTTTATTGAGATTTTCCGGTATGTCTTTTTTAAGATAAATATTCTTAGCATTTGCCTTATCCCTTAAGGTTGTAAATACAGTATCGATCACATCATCGAAATTGACCGTTGTTTCCTCTATCTTTATATCACCGAGTTCTATCCTCGAAAGAGTAAGCAGATCTTCTACGAGCGAATTCAGGCGGACGCTGTGATTCTTGATCGTCCGAAGAAATTTCAAGGCATTCTCCCTGTCATCAACCGCACCCTCTAATAATGTCTCGGCAAACCCTCTTATTGCCGTGATAGGGGTCTTGATCTCATGCGATACGTTCGCCACAAAATCCTTCCGGATTTCTTCAAGCTTTTTGAGTCTTGTTATGTCATGAAGCGAGATCACTGCACCGGAAATATTTTCGCTGTCGGAGGGGTAATAAAAAGGCACGGCGGTTGCCATAAGAGAAGACTCTTTCGGATACATAACCTTTATCTCTTGAGATACGGACTTTCTGCCCGCAATAGCCTTATGCAGAACATCTGCAAATTCGGCATTCCTGACGGTCTCTATTAGAGTTTTACCTTCTACTTCCGGCTCAATACCAAAAAATCTTTTAACAGCAGGATTGCAGAGCAGTATCTTGCCGTTTGTATCAACCAGCATAAGCCCGTCAGACATATTCCTGAGTATCTCTTCCATTTTATGCCTGTCTGCCTGGCTCTGTTCAAGTCTCTTCTTGAGTTCCTCAGCCATCTCATTGATATTCTTTGCGAGATCTCCAATCTCACCCTTCTCCTTTAGGAATAACCTTGTCTTGAAATTGCCTGACTTAATCCTGCTCGAAAATCTCACTATCTCCTCTATAGATTTTGTAATTCTTCCTGTCTGCAGAATACCCATAAAAATAGCTATCAGCGCTACAACAACCGAGGCTATGGCAATACGCTTCCTGGTATCCGAGATTTCTTTTTCCATGTCACGCAAAGGGACTGCAAGCCTTAGAAAGCCCCTTTTATCCATCGCAACTGCAAGATAGAAGAAATCTCTCCGCACGGTTTTACTGAAGCGTATGCTGCTTCCGATATTGTTCAGGGATGCCTCATTAATCTCCGGCCTGTCAAGATGATTTTCCATCATTTTCGACGGTTCATCGGAATCCCCTACAACGCGCCCCGAGGCGTCCATAATCGTTACCCTTGCACCTGTCTTTTCCTTATATCTTTTACAGAGATCATCGAGACCGCCCGCCGGAAAAAAAGTCAGATTCTCCGAAATAAGACGCGACTGGATTATGAGATTATTTCTGAGTTTCGAGATATAATTCTCCTTAATAATGTTCGACAGATACAACTCGAGCGAGACAAGCAGTAAAGGTGCGATTATGAGATACGATATGAGAATCCTGCGGAAAAGAACCCTCTTCATTTCCCGTCAAAAAAATAACCGATACCGCGCATGGTTTTGATATATCGTGGTTTTGCAGGGTTGTCTTCGATCTGTGCACGCAATCTTCTAATATGCACATCAACCGTTCTCGGTTCTACAAATGCCTCATTGCTCCATACCGAATCGAGAAGCTGGCTGCGGCTGAATACCTTTCCTTTTCTCTCTGCGAGGAAAAGGAGCAGTTTGAATTCTGTGGCGCTCAATTTAAGATTGATATTTTTCTTGCTGACCGTATACATCTCTTTGTTTATTGTAATATCTCCTATAGATATTATCTTTTCCGGCACCGGTTTCCCGGCCGTACGCCTTAGGACAGCCTTTACCCTCGCTACAAGCTCTCTCGGACTGAACGGTTTTGTGATGTAATCATCTGCACCAAGCTCAAGACCGAGGATTTTATCAACCTCTTCTCCTTTTGCCGTAAGCATAATAATGGGAATGGAAGCGATGGCTGGATCATTACGTATAATCCTGCAAAGTTCTACTCCCTGAAGACCCGGTAACATAAGGTCAAGGATAATAAGGTTGAATTGCTCCTTTCTGATCTTATTCAATGCCTCTTCTCCGTCTAAAGCTGCGGAGACCCTAAATCCTTCTTTCCCAAGATTATATGAGACAAGCTCAACGATATCGGGTTCGTCGTCAACCACAAGGATTTTCTGTAAATCAGCCATAAATACTTATAACACTTTAATGGATCACGTTGCAAATAGGAAGATTAGGAAGATGAAGTATATAAGGCAGAGGTTACTGCGGTATTAAGGAAATGTTAAGTTTCTGTTACGGCACCGGCAGGTATTGAATGGATAAATGCCTCAAGCCTTATTCTATCTTCGGCGTCTATCTTTAAAAACTCAACGCCGATGTCATAGTGTACGAGTATGAGGCTCCTGATGGTCTCTATTGCGGCACCTCCAAGGCTTATATTTAGTACCTTTACAGGTGAAGAAAATACTATATTGCCGTGTACCCCCTCTACGGTGATCCTCTGATGTCGTCTTCTCTCTTCCATATACAAAAGCTATCATAAATAATGTTCCACCGCAATAGATATTTCCGGTTCTTTCTTTTATTGAATCCTCAAATCGGGAAGTGTTATAGTTATTTATGGGAGTAACCAAAACAAAAAAAAGTTTATTCCATAAACCCATTTTTCACCTTTTTCTAATAGCCTTTGTCGGTCTTCTTGCCTACTCTAATACCTTTAATGTACCGTTTCAGTTTGATGATAAATCCAAGATTATTGAAAACTATAAATTGAAAGATATAGCGAACTTCTGGCCGCTATCGGGAACAAGATGGTTTGGGTTTTTTACACTTGCCCTGAATTACAAATTGCACGGCATTGATGTTGCCGGTTATCATATATTTAACCTCACAATACATATACTCAATGCAATACTTGTTTACTGGCTTGTGACGCTAACATTTAAAACACCGTACTTCAAAGTGTCAGTGAATAGTGTCAGTGACAGCATGGTTCGACAGGCTCACCATGACTGTCACCCTGAGCAGCGTCGAAGGGTGACACTGGAAACTGACACTGTTCACTACTCAGTTATTGCCCTTTTCTCCGCTTTAATCTTTGTCTCTCATCCCATCCAGACTCAGGCAGTGACGTACATCTGGCAGAGAGTTACTTCTCTGGCTACCATGTTCTATCTGTTATCGCTTGTGATGTATATAAAATGGAGGCTCATTAGTGCGATAGAACGACAGAACGACAGTAAAGAAAAAATATCTTGGAGACTGTCGCACTGTCGCACTGCCGGACTGTCGCTCTATTTAATCTCTATCCTTTCTGCCGTTCTTGCAATGGTAACAAAAGAGATTTCATTCACTCTCCCATTTATCCTCATCTTTTATGAGTTTTGTTTCCTAAACAAATCCCTTGTCTGTCAACCTCGAATGAGAAGATTTCTCTATCTTATACCTTTTCTTCTCGTACTCATAATTATTCCATTAAATCTTATCTCACATAGCGAGAGAATAGACATGTATGGAATTGATACAGGAGAAGAATTAAGAATACAACAATTGAAAGATCTGACCACACTCTCGAAATATGAGTACCTTATGACACAGTTCAGGACAATTGTCACATATATAAGACTACTATTTTTTCCAATAAATCAGAATCTCGATTACGATTATCCCGTATATACTTCATTCTTTGAACCACAGGTAGTTTTATCATTCCTTTTTTTGCTTTCTATATTCGGGCTTGGGGTCTATTTGTTTTACCGGTCACGATGCACGATACACGATTCACGATTCACGATACATGATACACGCATTACGCATCACGTGTCACGTCTTATCGCCTTCGGTATCCTCTGGTTTTTCGTAACCCTGTCTATAGAATCAAGCATTATACCTATAGCTGATGTAATCTTTGAACATAGGGTTTATCTCCCATCTATCGGTTTTATCATAGCCTTTAGCACAGCTTTGTTTCATGTCTTTCAGCGGGTTATTAGTACGACAGTGCGATCCGCCACAGGACGGATTCGCCGGGGCGAACAGAACGACAGGACGTCAAAACGGAGCAGTAGTTTTTCTTTTCTTCCTATCGCCCTGCCGCTCTATTGCGCTGTCGCCCTAATAGTTTTTCTTTCAATTGCCACTTATCAAAGGAATTCGATCTGGCTGGATAAGATAAATTTATGGGAAGATGTGGTTAGAAAAAGTCCTGGAAAAGCGCGAGGTCATACCGATCTTGGTATTGCTTTAAGAGATAAGGGATTAATTGATAAAGCGATTGAGCATTACATGACTTCTATAATATTGAAACCTGATTATGCACAGGCATATAATAATCTCGGTAATATTTATTACTACAATAAACACCTGCCCTCTAAGGCAATAGAATTTTATAAAACTGCATTAACGCTGAAACCTAATTATGCAGATGCCTATTATAATCTGGGCTATGCTTATGAAAATGAAGGCTTAATAGAGGATGCAATAAAATGTTACACCTCTGCTCTCAAAGTAACCCCTGATGATGCAGATATACATTTCAATCTCGGTTTTATATATCTTAAGGCTGGGCATATTGAAATGGCAAGTAATGAACTCAAAAATGTACTACAGATAAATCCGCGTCACTATAAAGCAAGAACGCTGCTTGATTCTATAAAATAACTCCAGGTTAAGTAAATTTTCAGATTCTATGTACTTGGCGCATTATTATGAGTTATTTGGGGACGGCAAGAACCATCCCCGAATAACTTTTGCATTAAATCATCTTTCAAGATTGAAGACAATTAGGGGCAGGTATTAGTGTAAAAAGTATAATTCTCATCATATACCCCAGCGCAGGTCCCACTTGCCGGTCCTCCATCAAGCTTGGAATTTCCTATATAGTTATAGCCATTATACGCATGTGCTGTCTGATTGGGGCCGACTATTGTTGAGCATTCAACATGAAAAGTCGAGTTTTCGTTGACTATTCCATAATGACTACCCTTTGCTGTAACATTGATCATAGTTATAGATGAAGATCTATCACCTGCTACACCGCTGCCGCCAATGCCTCCGGATGCCTCTGCAGTAACATTATTCATTATAACTATAGAACCCGCTCCGTTTTTCACACCATATGCCCACCCAGGGCCAGACGCTGTTGCAGTTACATTTTTCATAGTTATCGACCCATCGGTACCAATAGCTGCATTATCTCCATCCGTTCCGGTTATAGTCGCTGTAACATCGGTTAGAGTTGTCCCACCTGCGGAAATTGCAATGCCACCAAGACCGCATGTCTTTGTGACTTTTACAGTAACATGTGTTATTTTTGCAGGTGAATTAACGGCTCTTAGTGAATTGCCACCACCGCTATATTGACATGTACTATTTATCGTTAAGAATCTTAACTCTGAATTACTTGCACCGGAAAGAACATTATATGCAGAGCCTTCGATAACAGTTATGTTTTCTCCGGATCCCTCAATGTCAACATATTCCTTCATCTGCACACTGTTGGCGCCTATGTTAAACGAACCGGGCATGATCTTTACCAGATAGGGATTAGATGCCGAGGCATCAGTAATGGCATTCATAGCATCAACAGGGCTCGTAAAATCACCACCGCTTGGGGCCACCACAATTACATTTTTATAGAACCCCATCTTAGATGGCGTTATCGCACCATCCTGAATATGTCCCGTCTTAATACCGCTTCCAGTGTTAGTATCCTGCCCGCTCGTTCCATCAGCTTCTTTGACATGCTGAGACAAAACACTATCATCCTGCGTTGCAAAGGCTATGGCACTAAACAGTGAGAATAAAAAAATCAAAACCAATAAACTTATCATGTATCTTTTCATGAGCTTTTTCTCCTCTTTTATTTTTTAATTTTAGAAAATTGAGCATGCTGTAATTATAATTTCCTACATACTTCAAGGCGGAACACCGGAAGAAATACATAGGTCTTTATTATTCGGAGAGTTCATAATGTCCTCTGGAGTTGAAATAGGTCATTCCGACTTGTTCGGAATCCTTCCGAAAGACTCCCGGCAAGCGAGAGTGACGGAAAAGGAAACGTAATTTTTTGGGAAAAGATTCTGTTAAGGAATATAAGACAGACAGACAGACAGACAGACAGACAGACAGACAGACAGACAGACAGACAGACAGACAGACAGACAGACAGACAGCAATATCGAGGCCAGATTAATCAAGACAAACGAAAAAATAATAATTTCTTTCCCCAAAAACTTGTACCCCCAGATTTAAGACATATACTGTTTTAGCACACCGGAAAAATTTATGTCAAGCGACTTTCTTTATAGGTTCTACCGATAATTGTTAAAGCCTTTGAAGTGCGCCTGCATGCTTATTAACGCAATATTAGGATAATTTTAGAATGCTTCATATCCTTAAGATATAATCAGCCATCCCTTCATCGGGTCTTTCATCTTCGTATAAAACCGCTATAATCGTATCCGACACCGATCTTGATAGTTTCTCTTTTACCCTCTCAGGGATCCCGAGACCGTATTCGATGTGTCCTCTGCCCGTTATAACGATCAGCGGCAGACCAAGTGCCCCCGCGGTCATGTGATATGCTATGGTCTCTGCCATCATCTCGTCTTTAATGGATTGTGCAAGGATGAAATTTTCTTCCGTAATATCTTCGTGAGGATGCTTTTTATATACACCGGCAATGGTTTCTCTATATTTTTTACTGCAGCCTCTTATTTCTTCCTCATCGATACTAAAGGCTTTTAACTCGTGTCTGTTTAATCCATGTCTTGCAACGGCCGAGGCAACATTTCTTGGAATATTGAGAGCGATTATCTTTAGCCTGTTCCTTGAAGCAATATCGATCAGGCTTATATAATGAGTTACGTCAAAACCCTCGGGTCCCATTTCATAAAGACCCTGCATCTGCTCAAACGGGATAACCCCTGCGATATAATAATCGATAATCTTTTGCTGGAGCACATTAAACATTTCAAGACCGATGGACGGCTTAAAACCCTTAAGAACCAGACCCGAAATTATGTCTATCTGGAAGGATAATATCTCCGGAACCTGATGGAACTCCCCGATATAAATTATATCTTTATCGGTCAATGTGCTCAAAAACATACCGAAATCTATAGGGATGTTTTCTCTTGTATCTAAAATATTGTATGTCATAGCGGATTCCATCCCTTCACCCCCACCTCAATCATCTTATTTTTTATCTCTTTAATCTTGTCCCTTATCTTTGCTGCCCGTTCGAACTCAAGCTTCCGTGCAGCCTCTTTCATCTCATCTTCGAGGCGTTTGAGTGCTGCATCATCGAATCCGTATTCGGCCTTTTCCTCTGCTACGGCAGGCACTGTCCAATAATCCGATTCATAAATGGAACTCAGTATGTCCTTTATGTTGCTCTTAACGGTTTCTGGCGTGATATTCATTTCCATGTTATATCTCTCCTGAATGTTTCTTCTCCTTTCGGTCTCGGTAAGTGCCTTTTTCATCGAACCCGTAATATTATCCGCATAAAGAATGACCTCTCCGTTTATGTTCCTCGCAGCACGTCCTGCCGTCTGGATCAACGACCTTTCCGAGCGCAGAAAGCCTTCTTTGTCCGCATCCAGAATTGCTACAAGCGATACCTCCGGAAGGTCGAGTCCCTCTCTAAGGAGATTTACTCCTATGAGCACATCAAATTTGCCGAGGCGTAAATCCCTTATTATCTCGACCCTCGTCAGAGTATCTATATCGGAATGAAGGTATCTTACCCTTACACCGAGGTTGGCATAATAATCGGTCAGGTCTTCGGCCATCTTTTTTGTGAGTGTAGTGACGAGTACCCTTTCTTTTTTCTCTGCCCGATTCTTGATCTCATTAAGAAGGTCTTCCACCTGAGACGATATGGGTTTAACTATTAATTTCGGATCGATCAAACCGGTCGGTCTAATGATCTGTTCTACTACCCGTTCTCCTGACTTTCCGAGTTCATAGGGTCCAGGAGTTGCAGATATATATATAGCCTGTTTTACCCTATGTTCGAATTCCCTGAACATCAGAGGTCTGTTGTCGAGCGCCGATGGTAGTCTGAATCCATAATCGATGAGTGTCTGCTTTCTCGAACGGTCACCCTCATACATCCCCCCTATTTGTGGTACTGTCGCATGGCATTCATCTATCACTATCAGGAAATCCTCGGGGAAATAATCGATCAGCGTGTAAGGGGGCTCTCCTGCCGCCCTTGCGCTGAGATGTCTCGAATAATTTTCGATGCCGTGACAGTAACCGAATTCCCCGAGCATCTCGAGGTCGAATCTTGTTCTCTGTTCGATCCTCTGCGCCTCGAGCATCCCGCCGTGGTTCAGGAAAAACTTAATCCTCGACTCAAGCTCATCTTCTATTCTCTTTAATGCAGGATCACGCTTCTCTTTCGGTGTTATCCAGTGGCTGTTTGGGAATAATGCAATCTTTTCGAGTCTCCTGATCTTGTTCCCTGTCAGGGAATCGAATTCATTGATTGCATCTACGTCATTGCCGAAGAACTCGATCCTTATGCCTCTATCAAGGGAAAAAGAAGGATACACTTCTACTATATCCCCGCGAACCCTGAATGAACCCCTCTTGAAATCGATATCGGAGCGGTTGTACTGCATCTCAACGAGTCTCTTCAGTATCTCATCCCGCTCCGCATGCATTCCCTCTTCCATCGCCAGATGCATGTCCATATAGTCCTGAGGCGAACCGATACCGTATATGCACGATACGGATGCAACCACGATAGTGTCTCTCCTCTCAAGTACAGCCCTCGTTGCCGAGTGTCTCAACCTGTCTATATCGTCATTTATCAAGGCGTCTTTTTCTATATATGTATCGGTGGTAGGGATATATGCCTCAGGCTGGTAATAGTCGTAATAGCTCACAAAGAATTCCACTGCATTTTCGGGAAACAATTCCTTGAATTCGCCGTAGAGTTGTGCAGCGAGGGTCTTGTTATGTGCGATAATAAGCGCGGGTTTATTAACATTTGCTATCACATTAGCGATCGTAAAAGTTTTGCCCGAACCGGTAACACCGAGCAGCACCTGATGCTTAAGCCCCCGATTTACTCCTTCTGTGAGTTCCCCGATCGCCCGCGGCTGATCACCCTTTGGCGTAAATAATGTAGAGAGCCTAAATCTATCCATAATGAAATTTTAACCCGAATAACCCGGAAAATGCATTTATTAATGGTTCTACTGGCTTTCCTGTGGATCCCCCTCTTTGGAAAAGAGGGGTTAGAGGAGATTTTATAAATCATAAATTTCCCCCTATCTTTTCAATTACGCCTTCTATGTTTTCAAAAACTTCTCTGTCAGAAAATCTCAAAACCCGTAATCCAATGCTTCTCATAAACTCATCTCTCCGCCCATCTTTTGTTCTT
>JACQXD010000120.1 GCA_016208875.1 Nitrospirota bacterium | reverse complement strand
GCATTAATCCAGAGAGTCTCAAAAGCAAGCGTTGAGGTTGAAGGCAAAGTCAAAAGTGCCACAGCTAAAGGAATGCTTATATTTCTCGGTATCGAAAGAGGCGATACAGGGAACGATCTCAATTACCTTATAAAAAAAATTTCTAATCTCAGGATATTCGAGGACGAAAAAAACAAGATGAACCTCTCGATTCGAGACATAGAAGGAGAGGCCTTGGTAGTCTCTCAGTTCACACTTGCGGCAGATTGCAGGAAAGGCAACCGTCCTTCCTTCGACAACGCAGAAAAATCCGGGAAGGCAAAACATATGTATTTTGACTTTATCGAGGGATTAAGGCATGAGGGGATAAAAACCGAAACCGGTGATTTCGGGGCATATATGCAGGTGCGTATAATAAACGACGGGCCGGTGACGATAATACTCGATACGAAAAAATGACTCTTAACAATTGATTTTTGCTAACATACATAAACTTATCCGGCTATCAGCTTTTAGGAAAGGCTTAAAATGAAATACATCATAATAGGCAACGGTGTTGCAGGCACAACAGCAGCAGCCAATATCAGGAAGGTTGACAGAGAAGGGGAAATAACTATTCTCTCAGATGAGGGATATCCATTTTACAGCCGGATAAGGCTGATGGAATACATTGCGGGAGAAATCGATGAAAACGGGCTTATTATCTATAAAGACGCATGGTATGAAAGGAACGATATAAAGTTGCTGCTGAATACACCTGTTTCGGGAATAAACAGGTATGAGAAGGAAATTATTATTCCTTCAGGCCATAGGTTAAAATATGATAGGCTTTTAATCGCCACCGGGAGTCTATCATTCATTCCCCAGATCCCGGGTTCTAATAAAAAGGGTGTTTTCACCTTAAGAACAATTAAAGATGCCATCGAGATAAAAAGATGCGCAGAACAGGCAAAAAATGTAATTCTTATCGGAGGCGGTGTTCTCGGTCTCGAGGTCGGCAACAGCCTGAGAAAGACGGGACATTCGATCACTGTTGTGGAGTTCTTTCCGCGATTGCTTCCGAGGCAGACGGATAAAGAAGGTGCCGAGATTTTGAAGGCACAGATGGAAAAGATGGGATTTACCTTTTATCTCGGTGCAAAGACAGGAGATATCTTCGGTGATGAAAAAGTCAGGGGTATAAAGCTTGAAGACGGGACGATAATCGATTGCGACATGGTAATAATATCTGCCGGAGTAAGACCTGATGTTAAATTAGCAGACCAATGCGGTATTAAATGCGGCAAGGGGCTTCCTGTGAATGACAGGATGGAGACGGAAATCCCTGATATCTATGCTGCCGGAGATATAGCTGAACATCGCGGTATCTGTTACGGAATATGGCCTGCTGCAGAGAAACAGGGAGAGGTTGCCGGTATAAACATGGCTGGAGGGAATGCCATTTATACGGGCACGACTCCTTCTAATGTTTTAAAGATCATTGGGATCGATCTTATTGCTGCAGGGGAGATAGATGCCGATGGAAAATTTGAATCCGTTATTCAGAAAAATAAAGAAAAATTCATATATAGAAAACTTGTAATAAAGGACAATATTATCGTCGGCTGCATGCTCTACGGTAATATCGAGGGCTGGAAAAAGATAAAAAAGGCAATGGAAGAAAGAAGGGATATAGGGTCTTTAAGGAAAAACCTTGAAGAATGGAATCTGGACGTATTGTAGTAGAGATATTTATCCCCTATTGAACCGTTAAATCAAGAAATGTTATATTTATGTATGGAAGCATCCGGTGTTAAAAGGCGATTATTCCATAAACCCGTACTTCATATTTTGGTCATCGCTGTAGTCGGTTTTCTTGCCTACTCCAATACATTTAATGTACCGTTTGAGTTTGATGACAGATTCTTAATTGTCGGAAATCCCATTATCCAAAACTTTAACTATTTTATCGAGCCTTCAAAGGCAAAGGTATGGGGAGATTTTTACTACAAAACCTTTATTTCAAGATACATCGGGTTTCTTACCTTTTCGTTCGATTACGCGATACATAGACTTGATGTTGTCGGGTATCATATATTCAATCTTACAGTGCATGTTCTCAATGCAATACTTATTTATTTTCTTGTGACTCTTACATTTAGAACACCGTACTTCAGGATGCAGGATACACGATACACGATACAGGATAAAGAAAATCATAAATCAGGCATCATGAATCGTGAATCATGCATCATGCATCAGGACAGAATTCACCCGTTCACCGGTTCATCGTCTCTCATTGCCATCTTCTCTGCCCTTCTATTTGCTACCAACCCTCTCCAGACGCAGGCTGTTACCTACATATGGCAAAGGATTACTTCCCTTGCAACGCTCTTTTACCTACTGTCACTTGTGATGTATATAAAGTTCAGGATACACGATACAAAAAAGATGCACGATGCAGGATACACGATACACGATAAAGAAAAACATACATCGTGCATCATGAATCGTGAATCATGTATCGTGAGTCAGGCATCATGTATCATGTATCTTGCATCGTTATTTTCCGCCGTTCTTGCTATGAAGACAAAGGAGATTGCATTCACACTGCCTATTATAATTGCCCTTTATGAATTTACGTTCTTTGAAGGGAAGACTAAAAAAAGGCTTTTACTTCTAATCCCTTTTTCCCTTACGATGCTTATTATACCGTTGACTCTCATCGAGAATAAATCCATTTCGGACATAATAACCGATATGCATAAGGCAGCCGGAACGGCAGCTATACCTATAGGGGATTATCTCCTAACGGAATTCAGGGTGATGGTCACATACTTAAGGCTTTTTTTTCTTCCTATAAACGAGAATCTCGATTATGATTATCCTGTATATCATTCATGCTTTAACCGGGATATTTTTTTATCTTCTATCTTCCTGCTTGCAATCTTTAGTCTAGGAATTTATCTTTTCTTTAGACGTGGTTTGCCTCGATCATTCCGTTTATCTGCCTTCGGTATTTTCTGGTTCTTTATCACGTCGTCCGTGGAAGCAATCTTTATCCCCATTTCACCCGATCTTGTATCTATGTCCGGGATCCCTGCAATCGATGTGATCTTCGATCACAGAATGTACCTGCCGAGCATAGGAATTGTAATAGCTTTCAGCACTGTTTTATTTCATGTTTTTCAGAATAGAGGCAAAGCGGAAGTGCGATCCGCTGCGGGACGGATTCGTCCGCACACCGCAGAACTCGCTCTCCCCGGTCGCCGCGAGCGACTTGCCGAAGAGAGCGGGTCGCCTGAGGCGACCGATGAGTTCCGGGTCAAACAGAGCGCGGGTACGGCAAAGAGAATGGACGGTAGATTTTTTCTAACTGCCGGCCCCTGCCTGCTTACCAGTATTATAATTGCTTTTTCAATTGCTACTTATCAGAGAAATACCCTATGGAAAAATGAGGTTAATCTCTGGGAAGATGTGGTAAAGAAATCTCCGAACAAGGCAAGAGGACATAATAATCTCGGCGCCGACTATAAAATTAAAGGCCAATATGACAAAGCTATAAAGCATTTCCAAATTGCAGTAAGATTAAGACCCGATTATACGGGGGCATATATTAATCTCATAGATACTTATCGTGATCAAGGTAAAATCGATGAGGCTATCAACACCGCCAGATCGCTGCAAAAATAAAGCTGGCTCCGGAAAGGCTTTTCCGAAAAAGGATTTAACCGATATAAATAACAAAGGATTTACCTTCTTTAAAATTGCTAAGAACAGAATAGTTGCGGGCACGCCTCCATGGATGGCACCCGAACAGTTTTATGGAGTGGCTGATGTAAGGAGTGATATATACAGTTTCGGAATAGTAATGTATCAGATGCTTAACAAGGGTAAACTGCCTTTCCAACTCAAGGAAGGCGACGATTGGCAGGTAGCCCATAAAACATATTCTCTTTTGCCTTTAAAGGGTGAGGGAAGTACGGCTTTATACATAATAGAGAAATGTCTGCAAAAAAGACGTGAAAAAAGATATGAAAATTTTACCGAATTAAGAGAAGATATCGAGTTACTCTTCAAAAAAGAGATCACGAAGAAGACCGGCGAGAAACTTCGGCTGCCTGAAGAACAAGCCGGGATTGATAAATGGGAACATATTAATAAAGGCGTATCATTAGCTAATCTCGGTCTTGTAAATGAGGCGATTAAACAATATAAAGAAGGATTAAGTATTAATCAGTCGAATCCGTCTGCCCATAACAATCTCGGTAATGCCCTTTCTCAGAAGGGTATTCTGGATGGGGCAATCAAGGAATACAGGGTGGCTTTAGCTGTCAGACCTGACTATGCCGAGGCCCATAACAATCTGGGGACTGCACTATTCAAAAAAGGGCTGTTTGATGATGCGATCGATGAATATAGAGAAGCCTTAAGGATTAAAACGAGTTATGTAGAAGCATGCTACAATCTCGGCATTGCACTTGTCAAAAAAGGAAACCCCAATGAGGCAATAAAGGAAGGCGGCTAAAAGAGAAACTTTAATTTACTAAGGAGGTCATTAGTAAGGCGACACAATTTGTCATTCCCGCAAGCGGAGCGCGTCGGGAATCCTTCTGAAAAACAAAGAAAGATTCCGGACAAGCCGGAATGACAGAATTCGCGAAAAAGTCGCCTTACTTTCGATCTTATTAGTATCTATTACTTTTCTTCTTTCCAATGGATATGCACGCTGTTACTGGGCCATGAACACCATGCATTATATTTCTTGCCTTCGCTTTCCCACAGTACGTACGCAATACCGTCAGGAGAAAATTCCGATTTCAAAATCTTACCCCCTGTCAGCCCGATGTGGTATTTTAGCCGCTCTATTGGATGCTCAAAGAAGGCAGACGACTCATACACAGAAACTCTTTCTCTATCAAAGCTCTCGATTGCCTTAGGTTTTGTCTCCAACCCCTCACTCCTTAAATTTAGATTTTAAGCTTTATCAATGCCTGTCCGATGACATTCCTTTGAATCTGGTTTGTCCCCTCATATATCTGAAGTATCTTGGCATCCCTCATCATTTTCTCAACGGGATACTCCTTCATGTAGCCCGAACCTCCCATGACCTGAACGGCATTTGTCGTGACCTTCATTGCAACATCCGTAGCAAAAACCTTTGCCATGGCAGACTCCTTTGTAATATCCTTCGCACCGCCGTCGGTATACCTTGCAACAGAATAAACCAGCGATCTCGCTGCCTCTATCTCGGTCGCCATATCTGCCAGCATATGCTGCACTGCCTGAAAGCTGATGATGGGATGTCCGAATTGAACTCTCTGTTTTGCAAACTTCAATGCCGCTTCAAATGCACCCTGTGCTACCCCAACACCCTGGGCACCGACGCCTGCCCTTGAGTTATCCAGAGTCTTCATGGCTACTATGAAACCCGATCCTTCTTTTGAGATAATATTATCCTTCGGGATCCTACAGTTCTCAAATATGAGTTCCCTTGTCGAGGACGCCCTTATCCCCATCTTTTCCTCTTTCTTTCCGAAAGTAAAACCCGGGGTTCCCTTTTCAACTATGAATGCGGACGCACCTCTTGGTCCTTTTGTTTTGTCAGTCATTGCAATTATGGTATATATCTCGGCCTCGCCTCCATTTGTTATTCACTGCTTAGTACCGTTGAGAACGTATTCATTTCCTTCGAGCCTTACGGTCGTTTGGATGCCTGCTGCATCGCTTCCGGCATTGGGCTCTGTAAGGCCAAAGGCAACCAATCTTTTTCCCGATGCAATATCAGGGAGATATTTTTT
>JACQXD010000119.1:4503-6287 GCA_016208875.1 Nitrospirota bacterium | reverse complement strand
CGAGAGGTTTTCGCCTGCAATAGTAACGACTAAGGTCCTTCCTACAAAGATGACATCGGGTGATATACTGTTTAGTACAGGAGGAGATGCCTCTGTCTGTTCGCTGCTTATTGAAATGAGATTGCCGACCTCATCATAGTTGTATATCGCAACTTCCCCTGTCCCGGAAACGACCTTGATTAGTCTTCCGAGGTCGTCATAGATGTAGCTGGCTGTGTCGGCAGAAAGAGGAGGGATAGAGGCAAAAATAACAAAGGCACAATTAAATAGCGATAAGAGGGGAACACACCCCTTATCCCCTCTTGATAGAGGGGATTTATTTCCTCCCTTTGGCAAAGGGAGGTTAGGAGGGATTTTAAGATGATTTTTTTTATTTAAGGAATAATAGTGAGTTGCAATTTCATTGCCAATTCCCCCTATCTTTGTCTTCTGTCTCAGTCTCATTAAATTCCTTCCCCTAAGAAATTTGAAAAGATGAAGAAATTTAAACCATCTCACTCTTTTATGTCAAATTTAAAATTCTTATGGATTTATAATCATCTCCGGGATCGGAGATCGAAAAGATCCTCTGCATCGCTTTCAGGGAAAAGGCGGCGGCAGAGATGAATATGTACCGCCATTTTTTCATTCAATGCCGTAACATGCGTTAAGAGACTTTTTCCGCGTATTCGAGCCTGAGATTCCATTCCCTACTATTTATCCATCCGAATGATCCGTCAACCCATAACCCGAACCTGAACCTGTGCCCGTCCGTATGATTTTCTTTGCCCACGCAAGGGAAATAGATGTCCCGCGGACAATAGTCCTGATCGAAGGTGAGAAGAAAATTATCGTTCCCTACGGGTATATCTCTCGGCATGATAATTTAAAGCGTATTAAGAAAGGCAATGATTTCCTGTACCTGATCATCCGATAGGTAAGAGAAAGACGGCATATCCTTGAAGGGATTTTTTAATTGAATTGCAACGTTCTCCGGAGTTGCAGGTCTCCGGCTAACGGGAAGTAACGGATTTTTTAGGATTCCCTTATGTCCCGGGCCGACTATGGTCTTATTGCTGAGGGGATCATGACAGAAATAACATTTGGATTCGTAAAGCTCTTTCCCATTATTGATACTCTCATTGTCTGCCTTAACCATAATATCAATCTTCCCGGTCACTACTTTTTTGAATACCGTTTCAGGCATCTTTTCGGTACCGAATTTGGTGACCAGGAGATAATATCCGGCAGATGTTCCTATCATGCCGAAGGTTGTCAGGGCTATTATGATCCCGATTGTTTGTACCTTGCCGTAAAATTGCCTGTAAAACCTTACAAAGGAGATTTTAACTGAGAGAAGAACGATCACGGCCATGGAGAATACGGCATGGAATGCCGCACGGGGCGAAGGCTCTGCCCTTGTCCTTACGATAAAATCCAGACAGAGATAAGCTATAAAGATAAAGAACAATAGATAAACAATCCCGTTTATCCTGTGAATCTTTTTTAGTGTTTCGATGTTGTATTTTTTATCGCCCCTTCCGAATACCTCGAACATAGTGAACATGGCAAGCAATGTCAGACACAATACAACCACAGACAGAAAAGACTTTAATAAAAAGATAGGCATAATTTTTCCTATTTAATTTAAAATTGTAAAATTATCAATGAAGCTCCCCGCCGCAGAGACGGCGGGGTATCAAAAAAATAAATCGTACTTTGTCATTCCCGCTTGTCGGGAATCCTTCTGATCCCCTCTTTGGCAAAGAGGGGTTAGGGGAGATTTATTGAAAATTTATTTATTC
>JACQXD010000119.1:0-4393 GCA_016208875.1 Nitrospirota bacterium | reverse complement strand
TCAAATTTAAAATGATAATTCTGCATTGATAAATTTACAATGATAAGTCATCCACCTACTTATTTCTTCGTCTTTAACGACTTAATATAGGCAACGATATTCTTCATCTGTTCGGACTTTACATCTATTGCCTTGCCTTTCATCGGTGTCTCTATGCAGATATTTACAACTTCTTCGAGAGTTTTCACGGTTTTGCCCATCAGGGTAAATTCTTTTTTATCGGCAGATTTTTCCAGGCCCCTTCCGTTGGGATGGCACGAATTGCATGATTTCCCGGCTGTCCCGCCGCCGAATTTCGGATCCTTGAAGAGCTTTTTCCCTTTTTCAACGTCATCGGCAGCAAAAGAGACCGAAGCGATCAACGCAATAGCTGTAAAAACCAACAAAATCATTTTCACACTCATAACATACCTCCTGTTTTTTTTAGTCTTATATTCAAAAGCATATCAAAACCTAAACAGATGTCAAGGGATAAGTAGATATTTGAGAGAAGGATTTTACCAGTAGACAAAGTTTATTCTGCTGCCGTTACGATCCTGTTTCGTCCGCCGTGCTTTGCCTCGTATAATGCCCTGTCTGCGGCATTGCAGAGATTTGTAGCATCTGCAAAAAGTGGAAATGTTGCTATCCCACAGCTAAATGTTACATAAAAGTCTTTCTCGCCTGATTGATGTTTGATCTGGGCGAAACTCGATCTTATTTCATCCATAACCTTTGTTGCGGTCTGCTCATCGGTATCAATGAGTATAACTGCAAATTCTTCGCCGCCGTAGCGTCCGACTATATCGGTCTTTCGCAGCCGCTGTTGTAGAAGTCTCGACAGACTTAAAATAACCCTGTCTCCTGCCGGATGACCATAGGTATCATTTATTGACTTGAATCTATCAATGTCAATCATAGCAAATGCAAGATTACCGTTTTTACGTTTTGCTTGTTCCACTGAAATATCAAGACTTTCTTTTGTATTCGTATGATTTAGTAGTCCTGTTAGACTATCTTTTACCATAAATGAGCGTATCACCCGCATCCGTTCAGCACGTATTGCAACAGAGGAAATAAGATGTTCAGGTTCGACAGGTTTTGTAAGGAAATAATCTCCACCCATACTCATAGCAGTTATTTGCTTATCAATGTTTGCTTCGCTCGATAAAAAAACGATCGGGATGCTAAAAAATGCCTCCATCTGCCTTATGGCCTTTGCAAGTTCATGTCCATTACATGCAGGCATATAAATATCCATAAGAATCAAATCAGGGCTGAATTCTATCATTGGTTCGAACACATGCAATGGATCATTTACAATCTTTGTTTTCATCCCTGCATTTTCCAGAACCATAGAATGATAATTTCCGAGTTCAATTTCATCGTCAACAATAAGAATGCGGTATGGCTCAATCTCTCTGTATGTAGTTAGAATGTCCAGTTTATCTATTAAACTCGTTATGTTTATAGGCTTAAGAATATATGCAATACCGCCTGCACGTGCTGCCTGCAGACGTGTATGTATATCATTCCGGATTGACATGAATATCACAGGTAGATGTCTGTCGTTTTCCTTCTTAATCTTTTCTATCGTTTCGATTCCGGCAAGATTTCCCTCTGGAAAAACAACATCCGAAATAATAGCCGATGGAGTGATCTCTTTTAATGCCTTTTCCATTTCTTCAAGATCAGAAAATGCCTTTACATCATAACCAAAGTGTCTGATCTGAAGCTCAAGGCTGTTTAAAAGGAGCTGATCGTCCTCGGCGATGAATATAAGTTTTTTGTCTTTGGTACGAAAATATCTTTCACCCTCCCCTTCATCCCCTTCCATCAAGAGAGGGGAAACACACCCCTGCACCCCTCTTAATAGAGGGGAATTAGTTCCCTCTCCCACTGTCGCCACGGACAACTCATATTCTTTTATCAGTGAGATGTAACTATTAACCTCTGCCCGGATGGTGTCATCTATATCTCTGTTTTTTCCTATCAAGTTTTTAAATACTGATTCCAGAGAACGTGCAGTTCTACCGATTTCGGTATAACCAAAAGAAGAGCTCGAACCTGCTATACTGTGTGCCAATCTGTGAAGGTCTTTTAAATCATTTTCATTATATCCGTTTAAAATCCTATTCCAGCAATCTTCGAGATGCTCGATTTTCTCAGGCAGTTGCCTTAGATATGTCTCACGTAAGGACGCCAGTTTTTTCTTTAATTCTTCGGACATTCCGTTCTCAAAATGTTTTCTATTTAAACCACCTGTGCATCCTGAAAGATTTTTTCCACGGATTTCATCTTGTAATCCCCGCGCGGCAGCCGCTGCATCTCTCCAAGTGTGGTTACACCGCTCAGAACGAGACGCAGTCCTTCCTCAAAGATCATATTCATACTCTGTGATTCTCTTGTTTTCTCGGCAATAACATCGGCATTTTGCTTTTGAAGGATCATATTTCTGACATCCGGAGTAACAGTTAACATCTCGAAGACTCCCTGTCTTTCTCTATATCCGGTCTGTCTGCAAGTGGAACATCCGACCCCTCTTCGAAGTTTGTGTTTCTCCGGATTATTCAGGATTTCGTCTATCACATGTTTGTCTATGTCGATATCCATCATTTCTACCCTCGTTGGAACATATTCCTCGGCACAGTAAGGACAGATTTTTCTTAACAGCCTTTGGTTCAGGGCGGATACCAGTGTAGAAGATACAAGGAAGTGCTCTACTCCTATATCGATCATACGCATTACCGCTCCTGCTGCATCTTCCGTATGGAGTGTCGTATATACGCGATGTCCGGTAAGGGCTGCCTGCACCGCTATCTCGGCTGTTTCGCGGTCCCTTATTTCTCCTATAAGAATAACATCAGGATCCTGACGCATTATAGCTCTGAGCGCACGGCCAAAGGTATATCCGGCAGGCGGAATCAAGGAACTCTGATTTATATAGTCAGGTGCATTATACTCTACAGGGTCCTCAACAGTTATAATATTGATACCGACGTCGTTTATTTCGTTAATCACTGCGTGTAAAGTAGTCGTTTTACCGCTGCCGGTTGGTCCTGTCACAACAACTATTCCATTCGGTTGTCTGACGCTGCGTCTGAACTCCAACTCCATTCTGGGAGACATCTTGAGTCCTGCAATACGGCCCACATGGGTTGACCTGTCTTTATCGAATAGCCTCAGAACTATCTTTTCTCCGTATATTGCCGGTAATGTAGAAAGACGGCAATCCACGGCATGTCCGCCGATTACCCTTGAAAGCGAACCATCTTGAGGCAGCCGTTTTTCCTCGATCTTCATGACAGACTTTTGCTCGCTTCCCATTATTTTAAGACGGGATACAATGCCGGGATGTTGAGATGAAGGGATTGCCATAACTAATTGCAAAACTCCATCTATCCTCATCCTTATATGAACCTCTTTTGCATGTGGTTCGATATGTATATCACTTGCCCTGAGATTTACGGCATCGAGCAATATCTTATTCACCAGTCTGACTATATCGCTGTCCTCTTCGATAGTTTTGGCCTTTACAACACTGACCTTTACGTCGAATAACTTATTTATACCGCCCTCGATGGCTGCCGAGGTTGTGAGTATAGGGCTGACAGTACACCCTGTTAGCTCTTCTACTTCTTTTACGGCATGATCGGCTAAAGGGTCTGCCATTGCGAGGGTAAGCTCTTTCATCTCATCATCAATTATCTGGAACAGGGGAAGGACACGCAGTTTCTGACATATCTCCATAGGAAGTATCTTTACGAGAGACTTATCCAGAATCTTATAATCGTCTTCTGCAATATTTAGGAACTCGATTTCTAAATGTCTGGCAAGCGTTTCCAGTAGAAAATTTTCGCTCACAAATTTTAATTTTATCAATGTCTCACCGAGAGGAAGTCCGAGTTCTTTTTGTTTCTTGAGTGCTTCCTCAAGCTGTGCCGTAGTAATAATCTTTTTCTCGATAAGAAGTTCGCCGAGTTTTTTCTTTTCCTTCATTTCTGCCGCCTCTCTCCTATTATTTTTTCATGGAGCTTTTTTATGCCATCTGATTTTGAGTTTGCAATATTAAGCTTTTGATCTGCTCTGGTAATACGAAAAACCTTGCCGACAGAATCATTGGGCTGGGCGAATACTATCATGCCATTTTTATCCTTAAGTAATTTGTGCACCGCAATACACGAACCGAGTCCGGAGCTATCCATAAAACCTATTTTGCTCATCTCAAGTAAAATATTAACAAAATTTTTATCCGTTAATTTCGACACCTGAGATTTAAATTCCTCTATAGAACTTGCAACAAGATCGCCTGTCAATCCCAGTATCACAATGTCACCATCCATACCTATATTGAATTCCATATCTTCCTCCTTATTTTTTATTAAATTTTCAATACCCCACAGTCTCTGCTATG
>JACQXD010000118.1 GCA_016208875.1 Nitrospirota bacterium | reverse complement strand
ACGTCAGGACCTGTATCTTCCTGCCTATCTTTGGTAAATACCTCTTCCGCCCTCTCCAATAACTGTTTCTTCCACTCCGTTATCTGATTGGGATGCACCTGAAACCTCTCGGCCAGTTCTACTATGGTTTGTCCTTCCTTCAGTGCTTCCACCGCTACTTTTGCCTTAAACGCTGCACTGTGGTTCCTTCTTGGTCTCTTTGCCATTGCTGCTCCTTTCGTCTTTTTCAGGGCAACCAGCCAATTTCGGCTTCCACATTTGCCCTGTGCGAGGCGATCAGGCATTGACTTGATGTCTGATACCCCTTCGGTTTCTTATTTTAGAGCAGCTTTACCACTTATGTCTCTGTCCAGTTTTTCCAGACCAGCGCTGTTTGGCCCTCGATCAAAGCCTTAATCAAGGCCTTTCCTCCTCTTCTTCTGCTTTTAAACACTCTTAGAAAACTCATGGGTACACAAAGCCTCCTTTAGTCGGTATAAATTGCATAGCTTTGTTCCAACTCAAATCTACCTATTTAGAAATACTGCCTAAACTTTCAGATTCTATATTTTTGTCATACAACCAGTTATTATGTAAACGGATACGATTAAGGGTATCATAGGGTTTTTTATTAAGTCAATCATAAAAAACTTGATAAAAAACTTGACGTTATCTGTTGGTTTTTACTATAGTTTTTTAGGGACTAATATGCAAAATTGAGTATTACTTCCTATTCGTTTAATTCAAATGAAACTCTGATGCCGAACAGGATTGGATGTGTCCCTATTTTCCTTTTTAATGGGTGACCTCGTTTTGTTTTTTGTTCCTTTGCGCCGCAAGCCTTACCCTCCCAGAACCTTCATAACTCATCCCCCTGTATCGGCTTACGACTTGGAACTTTAGCCAATATTTTTCTGAAATCCTCTTTCTTTGCTCTTTTGGCTCTGGCTTTCAAATAGTCTTCTGTTAACAATGCAGAAATTTTCTCCGATACAGCAGATGAAATAAACTGATTGATGGACACTCTCTCTTTTTTTGCAATCTCTCTAATATGCCGATGAATAGATTCCGGCAATCTCAAACTTAAAGCACTCATGATATTCCCTCCATTAATTCTTTTGGGGTTATCGGTTTTATACCAAAGGTTTCTGCGCCTTTGAAGTCCTTTGTATTGTGACTGACAATAAGCCTTGCCCCTGACGCAATGGCTAATTCCAGCAAATGATCATCCCCAGGGTCCGGCAGACGAGGACGCCACAGAAAATATACCTTTTGATGTTCGCTCTGTAAACAGAGATAGTCCAGTATTTTTTCAATTTCCTCATCTGACAAGCCTAAAACAGTTTTATTTCTCTTTAAAATATCCTCATATTCAAAAAGCAAAGTAGTTGACATTACTAATTGCAATCTATCTTTTTCTATCGCCCGCAACACTTTAAAGGAAGCTCCTTTTGATGAATAGAGACCCGCGTAGAGAACATTAGTATCAAGAATAATCCTCGTCTTCTTCATGGGCATAATATAATACTACATACGGTATCACTATATTGTCAAGAGGTGATATTAAATTTAGGGTTAACGATTAAGTAAAGAGTAATGAGTTTATTCAAAGATAGGGTCTTACATCCATACAAGCACTGTGGATAGGGATTCATTATCCGGCAAAGACGTAATCAGGTCTCTGCTGGAGATTTTCGTGAAAACGCCCATTGCTGGCCAGAATGTAGGATGTTATGAGGAGAGACGGTTAATCACCGTCCTTTACCCGATCAAAATGCCTTTTCAAGACGTTCTGCTACCCAGACTTTAATGATAGATTGACGTGGTACACCCAAACGTCTTGCTTTTTTTTTCAAACTCACGAGCTTTCATATATATCAACCTCCTCTTTTCTTGAACGTCGCACTGAAATAATTCTTATCTTTTCAGTCCGATATGTAATAATTCCCGACCAATATTTTTCTGAGATTTTTCCGATTATCAAGAATCTTTGTTCATCACTGGACTTTACAGGGATCTCAATGAAGTCCGGATCATTCCATAGTTCTTGGGCCTCATAAAAATCAATACCGTGTTTCTGTTTATTGCTTTTACTTTTTCCATGGTCAAATTCAAACTCCATGATATATTTATTATACCTTAAATATACCTATCATTAATAATATTTTGATGCTAACGATGCGGTTTGGGCAACGAGTTTCTACAAAAACAGGGACTTACTCCCATACGAACACTGTGGATAGGGATTCATTGTCCGGCAAAGACGTAATCAGGTCTCTGTTGGAGATTTTCGTGAAACGCCCATTGCGTTTGTCCGCCTGTGGAGGAGACCCGCATGATGGGTGTTGTGGGGAGGGACGGTTAATTACCGCCCCTTACCCGATTGGGACTCTTAAATTTATTTTTTTATATAAATAGTTCCTTTATTTTCATGGCCTCTTCTTTGTTTTTCATACCACTCAAAAGATAACTCGACATCAACTCTTGATCTATCTGTATAACGAAGTATCATTTATATTTACTTCTTAATTCTTCATGAACCCCTTCCCAGTCATGGAGCATTAAATTCCCATTCTTATAATCATTGTATCGTTTAGCAAGTTCGGATTTTTGCCATTCCGAAATTGGTAGTTCAGCATTACTTCGAGCAATTGAATCCCAAATATCTTCGACCAGTATTAATTTCTCCGACAATCTCAAATTTTCTATTTCCTTTATAATTTCATTTAAGATCATGCTTTACCTCCTATTTAGTATGTCCGTCTTATGGCTTTCATAAATAGATACGTCCTTATTTTATCCTATTTTATCCATTAATACTATTAACAGACAAAGACCTTTTTTTCTTTGTTAGAAACCTACCTAGCCCCCTCCTTATTTTGTCAGATTATTGGGACTTTGATTTTGGTTTTAATGCCTTTTCCCCGTCAATGACTTGATAGCGTTGTTATCTGAATTACAATGAAATATTTAAACCACCATCATTGTTAATGTTGTACTAACAACAAGCAGCTAAGCCGTTTATCGGCTTGTGCGCCTGGTTGGAAAAATAGGCTCGTTTGAATATTACGTCGGCTGTTCATAGTCTACCTCTCCGAGCAAATGTCAATAATCAAGTCTGACCCCATAGCTTTTCCATAGCTCTTTTTCCTACGGCTTGGAACTTTAGCCAATATTTCTTTGGGGGTTATCTGGATGTTGTCTTCAAATGATGATACTGATGTTTTGCTATAAGTTCTCTAACGGTAGATACGAGCTGAAAAGGAATTTCTATTATGGCCTGATTTCTATCTTCATATGCTGCCTCATCCTCGGCCAAGGCTTCTTCTTCAGTTTGTTTTTCATAATGAGCAAGAACTTTTTTTACCCTTTTTTCATCCCAGCCTTTCGGAAATCTACTTTTTTTCATTTTTTCCTTCTCCTTCTACGTTTATATGCTGTTAATGGTTTGCCGGACAAGTCGAATGCAGTAATGACAAAAACACCCTCCGGCTCTGGCAAGAAATACCATCTGACAGATATAATCTCACTTTTTCTTTGAAACGCATACCCCATCCCATTCAGGAGAAGGAGGCGATTGGAGGAATTCATTGCATCGCTCGACATAAAGCCTTGAGGCGGGGTCGTTATATTCGACCGCGAGCCGTTCAAACATATCGAGGGCCTTCTGAAAATCCTTTGTCCTGTATAATTTCAGTACATTCGAGAATCTCTCCACCAATTCGACATTCTCATCGGTCATCAGTTCGAAGACAGAGACAGGCGTTTCCTTCCCTACGACTTTCAACAGGTCTATTTCTCTCATAACGAATCTGCCCTTTACCTTTTCGGCGGTAAACTCGCTCAGAATTATATGTGTGCCGTAATACTTATTCTGTCCTTCAAGCCTCGACGCCAGATTCACAGTATCGCCTATGGCAGTATAGTCGAACCTCATATCTGCGCCCATATTTCCGACTACCGCATAGCCTGTATTTATACCGATCCCTATGTCTATAGGCGGCATACCCTTATCTTTAAAATGGGCGTTTACTTTCTCAAGTTCTCTTATCATTTCGACAGCCGTCTTACACGCCTTTTCAGGATGGTCTGCTACATTTAGAGGCGCATTATAGATTGCCATGATGGCATCGCCTATATATTTATCGAGTGTCCCCCTATTTTGGAGTACGACCTTTGTCATGGGGCCGAGATATTCATTCAGGAGTGATACGAGCATATCCGGTGCAAGCTTTTCCGAGATACCGGTAAATCCCCTTATATCCGAGAATAGTACGGTGATCTCTTTTTTCTCCCCGCCGAGTGCAAGCCTGTCGGGATTTTTTATTATCTCGGTAACAAGTTCCGGCGACACATAACTCGAAAATGCCTTCTTGAGGTAACGGTTCTTCTTCTGTACAACAAGATTCCGATACGCCTCCGAACCCACAAATGCTATGGCTGTTGCAGAAAGTGGATAGAGCAGGCTCATATCTATCGAATAATTCTTGAATAATAAATAATTAAAGATCGCATAACCTGCTGCCATAGATATAAGGGCAACAAGACCCAGGAAACTATTCCTTAACAGGCCGAGGAGCAACGTCAGGATTATCGGTAATAGTATGATGCATAATATTTCCGCCGTAAGTACCCTTCCGTCTCTCAAGATATATTTTCCCTGCAATATATTCGATGCGACGGATGCGTGTATTTCAACGCCCGGGAATATGGAGCCGATCGGTGTTGCCCTCATGTCGTATATCCCGATCTCCGTAGCGCCTACAAAGACAATCTTATCCCGAAGGGCATTCTCTTTTAATCTCCTCTTTATGACGTCTACTGCCGAAACAGTGGTAATAGTTCCGCCTGAACCGTAATAATTTATAGTCAGTCTTCCACTTTCATCCGAGGGGATCGTCATCTGTCCGATCCTGAGAGAGGAAATACCGAAGGATGCTATATCGAGAACAAACTCACTGCCTGCATAATGTCTTACGGCTGTCAATGCAAGAGATGGATAGATATCGCCGTTATACAGCATAAGCAGGTTATATCGCCTTACAGGGCTGTCGGGATCGGGCTCGGTATTGAAAAAGCCGAAGCCGAGCGCACCGCGTCCGATCAAAGGGATGTCTGTCTCGATATAAGGACGCTCCATAAGAGGGATAGAGGTTACTCCCTCTGCAACCTTTAACAATTTTACCTTTGAGGATTCTATCTGGGAGATCGCCTCTGCATTTACGGCCTCCTGTTCATCCCTGAAAAAATAACCGAGAATGACATTGCCGTTCCTTGATATAGCTTTAGAAAGTGTTATATCTTCTTTCGTATCCGAGGGTTCTGAAAAGACGATGTCGAGAGCTGTTACTTTTGAGCCGTATTCTTTCAAATTATTCAGAAGCCCGGCAATCACGGACCTCTTCCACGGCCATCTGCCGAGTTCATTGATGCTCTTTGAGTCTATAGCGACGACTACGACCCTATCATCCGGAAGAATATTCTTTCTAAGCCGGAATCTTGCATCTTTCAACTTCAGGTCAACAGCATCGAGAAAGTCTATCTTCTGCTTGTAAACGAGCAAGGTGATAACGGAGACAAAAATTCCAATAAAGAGAAAAATTAGTCTTCTGGAATATCGCATATATCCCTCCGCCAGGTCATACTAAGGAGTGGATAAGTAAGGAATCACTATTGAAAAATCTCCCCTCGCCCCTCTTTGTCAAAGAGGGGAACACACCCCTTAATCCCCTCTTGATAGAGGGGAATTTTTCCTCCCTTTGGCAAAGGGAGGTTAGGAGGGATTTTATAATTATTGTCTTCATACTTATGACCTATTAATAATTTTAATCTTTTATCGTTTTCAGAATCGTCTCTACATTACCGATATGCTTGCCGGTCGGAAATTCCTTTGTATATTGTAGCAGCCTTTCTTTTGCCCTCTTTGTAAATCCCAGTTCATTAAGTGTTATGCCGGTAAGGTAGAGCGCAGTTTCCCGCTGAGGGTTATCCGGATACTCCTCCAGTATAAGAAGATATTCTGCGAGTGCAGCCTCCGGGTTCCTCAAAAATCTTGAATAAACAGCACCCCTCTCAAGCCTCGCATCTCCCCTTACATCGGCCAGGGTTGAAAGGTCGAGCGCTATCTGGAAGACATAAAGTGACTCTTCATACTTTCCTGCATCGGCAAGATAATGGCCGTAATTAATATTCCACCTTGCTATTATATGAGGAAGACTTCCGGATATTTCCCAATCCTCGGGCGGGGTTGCAGCCGTGATCTTTTTAAAATTATCTCTGGCCTCTTTTAGCTTTGCGTCCGGCTTTATATCAACGGGGTCTACCGGAATAATGCCCCTTGTATTCTGAACCATCATATCCGAGGACAATGGTTTATCAGGACCGGTATCACCCGATATACCGACAACCCCTTCTTCTCCGAAGAGGACATTTGCATAACCCTGCGTCATCATCAAAAACTCTGTACCTTTGATACCTGCAACCGCCGTAGGACTCTTGACCTTAAAATCAGTCCTGCCTGCAAACTTCACAACAGCAGCCCTGAGCTTGCCCTGACTTAATTTAAAGATACCCTCTTTCTTTTTGCTGGAGATCAGATACCTGTCTATCTCGAATTCCGTATTGTTTGCGAGAGTGAATGTACTTCCGTCGGATAGGGACAATCTCGCCCAACCGTTCTTCCCTGTCTTTATCCAGTACCCTACCTCAAGTTCAATGCCCTCTTTGGCCGCTTGATACGGGATATTCGCCCTTGTCCTGTAAGATACCTCACCGCTCAATTTCGAGACCTTGCCTGCAGCGGCGAAGACCCCGGAAACAAAAACTAAAAGGCATAAGGGGATTAAAATAACCGAAAAAATCCTTCTCATAATTACCCTCCGTTTTTTATAGTGTGTGAACTCATCATTTCATTAAGTAGTGTCTGTGAATAAATTTGCCATTTCTTATTTTTGTCATGCCCGAAGTCTTT
>JACQXD010000229.1 GCA_016208875.1 Nitrospirota bacterium | reverse complement strand
TTGGCAAAGGGGGATGAAGGGGGATTTTTGAATAAATAAATTTTCAATAAATCTCCCCTAACCCCTCTTTGCCAAAGAGGGGATCAGAAGGATTCCCGACAAGCGGGAATGACAAAGTACGATTTATTTTTTTGATACCCTGCCGTCTCTGCGGCGGGGAGCTTCATTTTGCAATGATAAATTTGAATTTTATCCTGCATCGTGTATCATGTATCTTTATCTCACCGGTTCTATCAGTCCGAAATTCCCATCTCTTCTACGATACACGACATTTATGTTTCCGCTTGTCTCATTAGTAAAAACAAAAAAATCTTTATCAAGGAGTTCCATCTGCATTACTGCTTCGTCAGGTCCCATAGGTTTCATATCGAACTGCTTTCTCTTTATAATCCTTCCCGTGTCCTGAGGCACCTCCTGTGTCGAAGTTTCCGTATTCCTCCCATCACCCTTTCTATGCGAAACGAGTTTTTCTTTATATTTTTTTACCTGTTTTTCGAGTTTTTCTACGACCTCGTCTATCGAAGAATATATCTCGCCCGTAATCCCCTCGGCCTGTATCATCGTGCCGTTTGCCTTCAGAAGCACCTCTGCCTTATGCCTGTATTTTTCAATGCTCAGGGTTACGACTGCCTCGGTGATATTCGAAAAATATCGCTCAAATTTCTTAATCTTTTCCTCTGCATAATTTTTTAACGCCGGAGTTACACTCAAATGTCGTCCATTGACTATTACGTTCATAATATCCTCCTTAATTAAATCTCCTTCTCTGATTTTGAGACGGGATCTTGAGTTCTTCCCGATATTTTGCAACGGTCCTTCTCGCTATCACTATATTATTATTCTTGAACATTTCGACAATACGCTTATCGCTTAATGGTTTTTTAGTATCTTCTTCGGATACTATCTTCTTTATCATGTCCTTTACGGAAGTAGAGGATATCTCACCTGTATTGCTCTGTAAGGCACTGGTGAAAAAGTACTTAAAGCAAAAGATGCCATGACCGCAGGACAGATATTTGTTGGATGTTACTCTGCTGATAGTGCTTTCATGCAGACTAAGTTCGAGCGCTACATCCTTAAGATTCAACGGCTTTAGATTCCTGACGCCTCCGTCGAAAAAATCATGCTGAAAATTGAGTATGCTCTCGGTAACTCTATATATCGTCCTGTTCCGCTGGTCGAGGCTCTTCAGCAGCCACGTTGCAGAACGAAATTTTTCGTCAAGAAATAGCTTTTCCTCTTTTGAAAATGAATTTTTCTGGAGCAAGAGTTTTTTATAAAAATTATTTATTCGCAACTTCGGTAACCTCTCATCATTTAGGATTATCTGATAGCCGTCGTCGGTCTTTATAATAAATACGTCGGGAATAACATAATTAACGTTTGCACCCGAGAAGTTCCTTGCCGGTTTTGGCTCCAATCCCTCGATTACCTTCACGGCAGCCACCACTTCATCCAATGAAGCATTATACAATCTGGCTATGTGTTGATAGTTTTTCTTCTTCAATTCTTCTATATTGTTTTGAATAATTTTTTCCGGGAGACTTCCTTCAAGGCCGAGTTGCTTTATCTGTAACAGCAGACATTCTCTAATATCACGCGCACCGATGCCGGGCGGATCAAATTCCTGAATAAGCTCTATCGCCTTTCTTATATTATCGGCATCGGCATCCGTAGACTTTGCAATATCTTCGTCTGTGGCAACAAGATATCCGTTATCATCAAGGTTGTTTATTATGACCTCTCCGATCTGCCGAATACTTTCCGGAGCATCGGACAGCCTGAGTTGCCATAGAAGATGGTCGTATAAATTCTCGCCCTGGCTTGCAAACTGTTCATAAGACAATGTCGCTATCGTCCCTGGCGTAAAATATCCGAGATCCCGGCCGTCACTGCTTCTATCCTCAAAATATTCATCAACGGCAGATCCGTTTAATGTGGACATCATTTTTTCAAGGGGAGATTCGGTATCATCGGATCCGGTATCTGTTTCTATCGACTCTATCTCCTCCCTTGTAAGTTCTTCGCCGGATGACTCTTCCATAATCTCTTCGAGAAATGGATTTTCGATCAGTTCCTGGGACAGGGTTTGCGACAGCTCGAGCTGCGGCATCTGCAGAAGTTTTATCGCCTGCTGAAGTTGAGGCGTGAGAACGAGTTTTTGAGATAGCTTTAGTTCTAATTTATGTTCCAGTGCCATCAGAGTCTGAACCCCTCTCCCAGATACGCCTCTTTTACCTGCGTGTTACCGACTATTTTTTCCGGTGACCCCTCGGCAAGTATTTCGCCGTTATTTATTATATACGCCCTGTCGGTTATCGAAAGTGTATCTCTAACATTGTGATCCGTTATAAGAATACCGAGCCCTTTATTTTTGAGATAGGTCAACATCTTTTTCAGTTCTATTATTGCGATGGGATCGATGCCGGTAAACGGCTCATCGAAAAGAATAAATGTAGGATTAATCGCGAGCGCCCGTGCTATCTCCGTCCTTCTCCGTTCACCGCCCGATAACCTATAGCCATCCCTGTCGGAAAACCCATTAAGATTGAATTCATCAAGAAGGTTTTCTACCATATTCTCAATATCCGCTTCGGGGTAACCCTTTATCTCGAGAACCGCCCTGAGATTGTCTTTTACCGTAAGCTTTCTGAATATAGACGGTTCCTGTGGAAGATAGCTTATTCCTTTGCGCGCCTTTTGATACATCGGAAGCTGTCCGATATCTTCTCCGTCAAGAAAAATACTGCCGCTTTCAGGTTTTATCATTCCTACAATAATAAAAAACGTTGTGGTCTTGCCGGCACCGTTGGGGCCGAGCAGGCCAACTATTTCTCCCGTTGTTACATACAGATTAAGATTTCTCACAACATATTTTTTCCCATAATTCTTTGTAATGCTTTTCACTTCGAGGATATGCATTATTTTACCTTTTTGTTTTCCAGTAATACCCTGCTGTTTTCCACGATAGAACGGTCTTCTTTCAGCAGGTATGTCATCTTTGTGCCGGTAACGATATTACCTTTTTCCACCGCCCTGGGCTCGCCGGTAAAGACAACCTTGTCTTCCTCTGCAAAATACCTTGCTTCATTCGATGTAACAATCAGGTCTTTCTTGATAAGCTTCACCCTTCCCTCTGCGTCTATTCTGGTAACATTACCTGTTCGCTCGGCGTAATAGACAAGCATTCTGTCGGAGTAAAGTGTCATGTCCTCGCTCTTTGCAACAACAGAACCCTCGAACATCGCAGTGTGCGTTTTGTTGTCAGCCGATAGTGTTGCCGAAGTTATTACTATCGGACCCGCATATTCTGTTTTATCTTTTCCTCCTTTCGGCAAATCCGTTCTCCTCAGTTCGCCCACAGGCGGATTCGCCGTAGAGAACGAGTCGCCTGAGGCGATAAAGGCGGAAGAAAACACGCTGTTTATCAGAATAATAAGGACAAGACTGCTAACGGTAAAAGATTGCCTTAACATTTTTAAATATTCTCAATCTCTGTGCTGAATCTGCTTCCATTCCTATTCCCTCTACATTAAATTTTTTGCTTTCAAATCTTACATCACCTTTTGTCTTAATTTCCTCTGTGGAATTGTTCCAGTCCACGGAGTCGCATACTATCGTATAGTCCTTTGCATCTGCGGTTATTCTGCCGTTCAAGGTTAGATTCCGATTTGGGATATCATAAAGCCCGCTCCCGGCATGTATCGCCATACCTTTACTCTCAATCATCATTACTACATCGCTTAATCTTGCCTTGTCGTCGTTTCCTATTATATCCGCCCTTTTTGCATTTAGAGTCCAGATAATATTACCGTCTCTTTTATGGATAATCCTTAAGCCTTCTATAAAAGAGTTATTTTTAAGCAGCAAATCTTTTTCCGGATCGCGGTTATTTTTTAAAAAAAGCGTCAATAACAAAACGATTGAGAGCGAGGAGAAAACAAATAATAATTTCTTTTTCATATTTAAATTTTATCATTAATGCAGCCACAAGTAAACCCCGCAAGTTAATTAAGCAAATTCCTACGAGTTTTGGCTTATAAAGAGAAATCGTGTCCGTGATCCGTACCGATGTTAATGATTGGTATCAGTGTTGGTTATGTGCCTGTTTCACTGACACTACTCACTGATACTGTTTATTGGAGCGGGCGACGGGATTCGAACCCGCGACCTTCAGCTTGGGAAGCTGACACTCTACCACTGAGTTACACCCGCAGAATAGTTTTTTATAAATCAGAATAGTGCCAAAAGTCAACCCCTGATCGGGAAAAAAATTCGGGAAGAAGGGTTGTTTGACCCATATTTGCTTCTGTGTCATAATAAAAAATCAACATGTTTAAAAGAATTCTATCGGCGGCAATTTTATTGTTTGTTTTCTCCTGTGCACCGCATTATGCAGAGGTCGCACAGGTAGATAGACCGGAACCTCCAAAAGAGGCTTATTATTACTATGTCCTTGGCTATGAGGCAGAGATCTCCGGCAGATGGGAAGACGCGTTAGAATATTACAAAAAAGTTCTCGAAGTTGACCCCGTATCTATTTACATAAGAAATCTAGTAAGTAATATGCTTTTGAGAACAGGTAACATTTCCGATGCCATTTCAATGGCAGAAGATACCGTTGCGTTAAATCCCGACTATATTCCAGGTCTTATGCTTCTCGGTGAATTGTATAACAGCCGGAAGGAAGCGAAAAAGGCGATAAAGATATTCGAGAAGGTTATAAAGCTTGATTCGGCACAGAGCGAGGCATATCTTTTTTTAGGTTCCCTCTATATCACAGAGCGGATGTATAACGATGCGATAGATACCTTTGAATCTCTGCTAAAAATAGATTCCGACAACGTTATGGCTTTTTATTACATCGGCCTTATAAATATGGAGTTAGAGGCATACGATAAGGCCGAGGAATATTCCAAAAAGGCAATTGCGGTAAGGCCGAACTTTGATCCTGCTTATCTTAATCTCGGCATAATAAATGAAATAAAGGGAGACCTGAAGCAGGCAGAGGAATATTATAAACGAAGCACGGAGATCAATCCGTATAACACATCATCGTTGGAGCGACTTGCGAGGATTTATCTTAAACAGAATACGGTTGATAAGGCCATAGAACAGCTCAAAAATATAATTATACGCGAACCGGCAAATATAAGTGTACACAAAAGACTCGGATTTCTCTACGCTGAAGATAAACAGTATGACAGGGCAATAGACGAATTCAGGATTGTTCTCGAGGCCGAGCCTGCGGATATATCTTCCAGATACTATCTGGCCGTTACTCTTGAAGAATTGGACAAACACGGAGAGGCAATAGAAGAGTTAAAGAAGGTTGTAGATAAAGACCCTAAAAATATAAATGCGTTTCTCCACATAGGATATATCTATACAAAGGGCAAGCAGTATACCGACGCGGCGAAAATATATGAAGAGATACTGAGTTTTGAGAAAAACAGACCGGAGGTCTATGTATACCTCGGATTGAATTATGTACAGATGAAAGAGTATAAAAAATCGGAGGCAATATTTTTAGAAGGGTTGGGACGCTTTCCTGACGACACCGAACTGAATTTTAATATATCAATAATGTATGACAAGACAGGCAGGTTTGATGAAATGGTCAAATATCTGAAGCGTACAATCGTACTAAATGCCGACCATGCCGATGCACTGAATTATCTGGGATATAGTTACGCGGATAGGGGCATAAATCTTGATGAGGCATCTTCTCTTATAAAAAAAGCACTCGAAATAAGGCCTGAAAGCGGCTATATAATTGACAGTCTCGGATGGGTATATTTCAAAATGGGTAAGTATGATGAGGCATTAGAGTCTCTCCGGAAGGCACTCGGCATAATCAATAATGATCCTGTAATCTACGAACATCTCGGGGATGCATATCTTGCCGGAGGAATGAATAAAGAGGCATTAGAGGCATGGGAGAAGGCACTTGAATTTCAAGAGAAGGAAGAAGGACTCAAGGAAAGGGTAGAAAGCAAAATTCACAATTTAAAAATCAAAATTCAAAATTGAGGAATTCATTAATTTTGCATTTTGCACTTTGAATTTTGCATTTTTTAAACATGTTCACTCTAAAAGCACCTGCAAAGATAAACTGGTTGCTGTCGGTTCTCCGGAAAAGAGAAGACGGATATCATGAGATATCAAGCCTGATGCAATGCGTCACTCTTTACGACTATCTCACATTTGTACATTCCGACAAGATCGAACTAATAACAGACGCCGGGATACCGACAGCGGAAAACCTCGTTTATAAGACGGCAACTCTCTTAAAGCAGGAACTATCCGTCAACAGAGGCGCATCAATAACCCTAAAAAAAGAAATTCCGTTATCTGCAGGGCTCGGCGGCGGCAGTAGTGATGCCGCTTGTACCCTGATTGGCTTGAACAGGTTATGGGAACTCGGCTTAAACGATGAGGAACTTATAAAATATGGCGGGATTCTCGGTTCGGATATCCCTTTCTTTATTAAAGAGCCTTTTGCAGAGGTTCAGGGCAGGGGTGAAATAGTCAGGCAGCTGAAGGCAAAAACTTCGTATTTTATCCTGCTCGTAAAACCTGATCTCAGCGTATCAACAAAGTGGGCATACAAGGAGGTCAGCGGGTTATTGACTCCGGTAGAAATAACGGGGCCGCCGGAGTTGACAAACAGAACTAATAATATTAAACTTCTCTGTCAAGCCCTCGATGCAAAGGATTATAGGTCTATTGCATCTATGCTGAAAAATGACCTCGAGATCCCGGTTGTCAGGAAGTTTCCTGTTGTAGAGGAACTAAAAAATAGATTACTTGCAGCGGGGGCACAGGCTTCTCTGATGAGCGGTAGCGGACCAACCGTTTTTGGTGTATTCGAAAACCGGGGAACAGCAGAAATCGCTACTAAGGATATGAAGCCCAATTGGTGCAGGGTTGTTGAAACGATAACGACAGTGGATAGTGACAGTGAACAGTGAACAGTGCAATAAAAAGCATTTTGATTTTTACTATTCACTAAATACTATTAACTGTTCACTAAATATGGGGCGTAGACAAATGGCAAGTCAGGAGAATTTGGATCTCCCATTTGGAGGTTCGAGTCCTCCCGCCCCAGCCATGCCGGCTTTAGCTAAGCAAAAGCCGAGTTATTAGTTAATAGTTTTTGGTTTTTAGTCTGAAAACTGACAACTGAGAACTAAAAACTGTTTTTTGGAGATATATGCCCGAGGGTATAAAGCTTTTATGCGGAAATGCACATAAGGTTCTTGCAACAGAAGTTGCCGAGTATCTCGACATTACCGTATGCGATACGACAGTAACAAATTTCAGCGACGGCGAACTTACGGTGCAGATAAACGAAAATGTAAGAGGTTCGGATATATTTGTTCTGCAGCCGACATGTCCGCCCGTTAATGATAACCTCATGGAACTTCTGCTTCTAATCGATGCGCTTAAAAGGGCTTCTGCCGGAAGGATAACTGCCGTTATTCCTTATTACGGATATGGACGCCAGGATAGAAAGGTCCAACCGAGAGTTCCGATATCGTCAAAACTCGTGGCTGACCTTATAACCGTAGCCGGTACAAATAGGGTACTGACGGTTGATCTGCATGCGGGACAGATACAAGGCTTCTTCAACATACCCGTTGACCATCTTTATGCATCGCCGGTACTTCTCGATCATATAAGAAAACGCGATTTTAGGGATCTGGTTATAGTCTCCCCCGACGCAGGCGGGGTGGAGAGGGCAAGGGCATTTGCAAAGAGACTCGATGCGTCGCTGGCCATAATAGATAAGAGGCGAGAGAAGGCGAATGTATCGGAGGCCATGAACGTCATAGGAGATGTAAAAGGGAGAGACACCATCATACTCGATGATATGATAGATACTGCCGGAACGACAACCCAGGCTGCCTCGGCATTAACGGAGAAAGGCGCAAGACGGGTCTTCGCTGCCTGCACACATGCCGTGCTATCGGGACCTGCAATAGAAAGACTTAATAATTCTGTCATAGAAGAGCTTATTGTCACGAATACGATACCCCTTGACAGCAAAAAAGAAAGATGTAAAAAACTTACTGTTTTGAGCATTGCGCCTCTGCTTGGTGAGGCTATAAAAAGGATTCATGAGGAATCTTCGATAAGTTCGCTTTTTGTATAGGAGGAATAGATGGAAAGGGTTACATTGGATGTCGAAAAGAGAGAAAGGGCGGGTAAGGGTATTGCGAGAACGCTCAGAAGGCAGGGGATTATACCTGCCGTTATATATAGAGAAGGAGGTTCTCTCCCCATATCGATTTCAACAAAGGCGCTGACGGAGTTTATTCATACCACCGCAGGCGAACACACGGTTGTCAATCTTAAGTTCCCGGGCGGTGAAAATAAGCTGGCAATTCTTAAAGAATACCAAAGGGACCCGTTAAAAGGAGAGATTCTGCACACTGATTTTTTTGAGATCTCCCTTACGGAAAAGGTGAGTGTTAATGTTCGCGTTATGGTGATGGGAGAATCAATAGGCGTCAAGCGGGACGGCGGTATCCTCCAGCATCTGCTGAGGGAAGTAGAGATCGAGTGTCTGCCTGATAAGATCCCGGGCCATTTCGAGATAGACATATCAAAACTTGAAATAGGACAGGCCATTCACGTTAAAGATATTCATGTCGGAGAGGGGATAAAGGTACTTACCAATCCAGACGAGGTTATTCTCAATGTAATTGCTCCTATCGTTGAGAAGGAAGAGGTACCGGCTGCCGAGGGTGTTGCTGCTGCACCGGAGGTAACAGAGCCTGAAGTCATAAAGAAGGGCAAGAAAGAAGAAGCGGAGAAAGAAGAAAAGGTAGAGAAAAAGTAGTTGTGGGCTGTAATCGGACTCGGAAATTATGGCACCGGGTATTCAAAGACCAGGCATAATCTCGGTTTTATGGTACTTGATGCCATTGCCGCATCTCTCGATATAGACCTGCAAGAAAAAAGAGACTATATTATCGGAAAGGGCTCTATATCCGGGCATGACGTCCTGCTTGTAGAGCCTTTGACTTTTATGAATAACAGCGGTCTTGTTGTTCGGGATGCGATCAGGAGATTTAATATACTATCGGAGAACTTGATAGTTATTCATGACGACCTCGATATGAACACGGGAAAACTGAAGATAAAAAAGAACGGTTCATCCGGTGGACACAGGGGTATCGAGTCTATAATTCAGAATATCGGCACAAAGGAATTTATCAGGATAAAGATAGGTATCGGCAGGGAGATAGGGATATCCCCGGAAGACTATGTCCTTAAGAAATTCCGAAGAGAAGAGGTCCCGGTAATCAAGGATTCTATTAAACAGGCGGTTGCTGCCGTAATAACTATTATTTCCGAAGGTACGGCAAAGGCAATGAATAAGTTTAATACCTGATAAGTTATAGTAATCCGAAACAGAAACCTCAGGGCCATGTCAAAGAAAACTATAACCATTTAAAATAGAGCGATAAAAATTACTAACTGGCTTTTAACCATGGCATTGAGGTATAAATATATATGCTTGGTGGAGAAGGCCGTAGCAAAAATCCAAAGTTTCTTTCTTTAAGCTCCCTTGAGGTGAGGCCCATATTTGCGAACGAACGCCATGAGTGGGACAGTCTCATGGGACAATATCATTATTTAGGATTACGAAATATAGTAGGGGAATCAGTGCGTTATGTTGCCCTATTGGAAAATCGCTGGGTAGCACTTATAGGATGGGGGACAGCCGCGTTCAAGAACCGCCACAGAGAAGCATGGATAGGATGGAGGCCCGAGATACAATGGCAGAGGCTGAAATTCATTGCCAACAATGTCCGGTTTCTGATATTGGACAGCATACCCAATCTTGCATCCAAGGTACTAAGTCTTAATCTTAAACG
>JACQXD010000117.1 GCA_016208875.1 Nitrospirota bacterium | reverse complement strand
GAAGGCAAAGAGCTCTTGGAAGTCGGAAGTTGATAAACCCAAAAAGTGCAGACATCATTCAAAATTTATTTAACTCGATGATTTATTAAATTTTCAATACCCCACAGTCTCTGCTGTGGGGTGTCCTTATATTCCCCCTTTGGCAAAGGGGGATGAAGGGGGATTTTTGAAAAAATAAATTTTCAATAAATCTCCCCTAACCCCTCTTTGCCAAAGAGGGGATCAGAAGGATTCCCGACAAGCGGGAATGACAAAGTACGATTTATTTTTTTGATACCCCGCCGTCTCTGCGGCGGGGAGGTTCATTAAGATTATCTTGGATTGCTATATGGATAGAAATGTATGTAAATAATCATCAGTTTAAGGGACGTTAAGGTATCGAAAAATAAATTTTTTCACGACATCTGCACTTTCCTGAATACAGTATTTTTGTAAAGGAGGTTTTTCTGAAACCAAATAAAAATATATTAACTCTTATCGGTAATACTCCAATGGTAAGGATCAATCGTCTGTGCCCGCAGGAAGGGGCGGAGATATGGGCAAAGGTCGAGGGCTGTAATATCGGCGGTTCGGTAAAAGACAGGATCGCCCTTTCCATGATAGAGACGGCAGAGAAAGATGGAAGACTTAAGCCGCGTGGGACAATTATAGAGCCTACAAGCGGTAATACCGGGATAGGTCTTGCAATAGTCTCGGCAGTAAAGGGATATAAATTAATCCTCACGATGCCTGAGACGATGTCGCTGGAAAGAAGACAACTCCTTCAGGCCTATGGTGCGGAGCTTGTTTTAACGGAGGGTAAAAGGGGAATGATGGGTGCGGTCGAAAAGGCAGAGGAAATACGTAAGAATAATCCTCATTATTTTATGCCCCAGCAGTTTGAAAATCCTGCAAACCCCGACATACACAGAAGGACTACTGCCATAGAAATTTTGGAAACTCTCGGTTATGCTCCAGACGGTTTTGTTGCCGGAGTCGGGACAGGAGGAACGATTACAGGGGTAGGCGAAGCGTTAAGGCATAAAAAGCCTGATATATGGATTGCTGCTGTCGAGCCTGCAGCCTCACCTGTACTTTCCGGAGGCAGTCCCGGACCGCATAAGATTGCAGGGATAGGGGCAGGGTTCTATCCAGGGGTTTTAAATACGAAAATATATAATGAAGTAATTCCTGTTACCGATGCAGATGCGGCAGAGACTACAAGGCAGTTGTCTCTGAAAGAAGGACTTCTCTGCGGCATATCATCGGGTGCTGCGATGTGGGCTGCATTAAAGGTTGCAGAGAAACTCGGACGGGGAAAGAAGGTTGTCGTAATCCTTCCCGACAGGGGAGAACGCTACCTCAGCACAGGCCTCTTCGCATCGGAAACAACGTAAAATGAAGTCATTTTTTACACAGACTTTAATCTTATCTTTCCTGTTTATTAATTTCGGTTGTGCTTAAACTGCTATTTCAAGCAAAATCTTTTCATAATTCACTTTAGGAATTGTCTTTTTCTCTGTCTCTTTAAGCTCGACAAGCCCGAGGTTATGAAGATATTCAAGATCCTGAATTACATTCTTAATATCCCTGTGTAATATCTTTGCAAGTCTATAGATTGACTCGGGTTTTTTATCCTTTATGGTCTTAAGGGCTTCAAGTCTTTTCTCTGTTAAAATTTTTCTCATGTCCGACAGGTTTTCAAAATATACACCGGTAGTCTTTTTGACCTTTTCCCCTTTAATAGCCCTCTCCATCACATCTCTCGCCTCATCAAGAAATTCCCTTGTTGTTTTTATGCCTATCTTTACCTTTTTAACTTTCATTTCTGTGCCTCCTCTAAGTCCATATAAAAATCCTCAAAAAGCTTCCTAACGTTTGTAAATATGTATGAAAGCTCTTTATTGCCTATATGTTTGTGATCTCCTTTGCCTTCAGCATTGTCATAACCTATAACTCTTTTACCTTCTCTGATGAAAACAAGGGAATATTTTAAGCCAAAAGGTCTGTCTTTTGTTACCGGTACTTTCCATATCTTAATCTCAATGGTGCATCCCTGCATTTGTAGTGCCTCAGGCAGCCAATTTCAGATTTGATTTGCGATAAGGTCTTTTTAGATTGGTCTGGTAATCGTGACGATTATTCCAGAAATTCCTATAAGAGTCATCATTGGAAAATATAGAGGCTT
>JACQXD010000116.1 GCA_016208875.1 Nitrospirota bacterium | reverse complement strand
CTGCTGGTAATACTCCGGGTAGTCTTAGTATGTCGTCATATATAAAGCCATCTGCTTATGTTAATTCTGAAATAGCGGCACTCGGTAATATTAACTTTTCAAATCGTACATCATCTTTTTTTGATACTGTAAAACAATCTCCGCTTTTTTCAAAATTTGCCCTTGGTGAGCTTGGCAATATAGTTTCCGGCGCGTCTCAAATGTCTGTAAGTTTCGGTAGTTATGGTAATGTCAATTTTGATTTTGCTACATATGATGCAACCTATAATTATGTTAAGGGATTTTTGCTTTTGCTCGCTTCTTATGTTGCTGTTCGAATAGTAATTTTACGGAGGTAAAACAATGAATACTTTTTTAAATAATTTGTGGACGTGGATAAAGGATGCTGTTATTTGGGTGCTTGAAAGTTTATCAACTGTAGCAGATTGGTTAACCGATGCAATTGTATATGTGGTTAAGGGCGTTCTTTTTTTAATTTTTGATGGCGTTCTCCTCACTATTCAAACCATTGTATCTACTTTAGATTTATCTGCTATATCTCTACAGTGGGCGGCGGGAAAGGGCCTTATTCCGGTTCAGGCTGCTTATTTGATGTGTGCAATAGGCTTTCCTCAATTTGTGTCTATAATCGCTGCTGCGTTCGCTGTGCGTTTTATCATAAATATGATCCCTACTGTTGCGGGTACAGGAGTACCGAATTTATGATAATTTGCTATGAAGGCACTCCCGGAAGTGGTAAAACATACGATGCGGTAAAAAAGATACTTGATAACCTTCGTATGGGCCGGAAGATATATACCAATATTGATGGCATGGGCGATTCAGCAAAAAAGGAGTATATTGCAAGGTTAACCGGTCTTGACGATATAACCATGCAACTTAATTTTTTTTGGTGGGACCGCCAAGACGATCGCTGGCTGAAATTCTGGGACCACGTTGAAGTCGGTAGTCTTATAATTCTCGATGAAGCTCAAAACTATTTTTCTAACCGTGAATGGCAGGCGGAGAAGAACAAAGCGTTTTGTAAATGGGCGTCTACACATCGGCATTATGGTTTTGATGTAGTGCTGATAACCCAAAATATTGAACGTATAGATGCTGCTGTACGTGCCTTAGTGGAATGGACATATCGTTATCGTAAAATTAATTTCATGGGTTCTATGGTAAAACGAAAATATATCTGTTATGCCTTTGCTGGAGATAGTAGTTACTAATGGCAAAACATCTATCAAAACATATTCGTACCTATGATCCTCGAATATTCATGTGCTATGACTCGTATATATCGAGAGACATAAAAGAATTGAAGGTAATGACACACAGTAATATTTTTAAGCATCCTGTTTTCTATGCTATCCCTGTTATGATAGTTGTATTCATCATAATGTTTATGAAATCCGGTTTCTCAAGAGGTGAGATCATCCCCGGATCCCATCATGCTAAGAAACTAACAGAGAAAAAGAATTTTTTACCCGTATCTACACCGGTAAATTCCGTTCAATCTAATCGTCCTAAAAGGTTTCCGGCTGTGGTAGTAGAATATAAAGACTTAATGAAACGTGTAAATGAGCGTAAGGAAAGAGACGAAATGAAAGGTTTACAAGGTTCTCAGGGTGTGAGACATTCTTCACTGCCTCGTCTTAATATGCATGGAGATCGGTGGGATATGCCTGTACAACCTATAACTCAAGGCGTTCCTGTGTCATCGGTTATAATGTCGAAAAAAGTTGGGAACGTTGTCGTATACGATGGTAACGATCAAGTTATTAGTTCAAAGGATGTAATTGCAAAACTTAATAAATCTGACAGACCCGTACCGGCTGCCGGTATTCCGCATTCTGTTAATATACCTTCCAGTCAATCAGTTCCAGTTCGATAGAGATATTGAGCCGGTTTTGTTATTTGCTATATCTATCGTCCTCGATGTGTTGATCTGATCTGGCTGCTTGCTGAATCTATCATTCGAGATCGGCTGCATCGTTTTCTGCTCTTTTGCAATCAGGACAAATAGCTTTGCCGTCCTTCTCGGATATTTGCCATGTAGAACGTAGATATTGTCCGCATCGTGCGCATTTTGCCATGAGTCTTACCCCTCTTTCGTCCATCAAGGTTTCGTTGTCTATAATTTTTTCAATCATTTTCTCAGCTTGTTTTTTAATTTGCTGTGCTGCTAACAGTGTAATTTGTAGATTGCTTTTAGATGCTTGTTTTACTAAAATCTGTATTGCATCATTCATGAATATTATTTCTTGTGTTAAATCTAATTTTTTCATTGTCTCACCACCTTTCATTGATAAGGTATACGCTTTACTTTTTACTTCTTTCCTCAAAACAAAACTTCTTTTTTTTAAATTTTTTTTATCTTCACTGTAGATAGATAAAAAAAGTTTAAAAAGATCAAAAAATGTTCTCAAATAAAATTTCAAGTTCGTATCGAAAGGCATGACAGATGTTTGAAGTTGCGATAGATATTTTTTCGGGTAATATAATGAATTCAAAAATATCTATCACAACTTTCCAGCAAATAAGATATAAACATCTGGCGTGACTTTTGAACTCGAACTTACCTTAGTTTTGAGGAATGTTTTTTACCTTATTGTTCTTTTTTCTTCCGGGCGGGAAAGTTAAGGGTTAGAGGGAATAAGAAAAAGGGTTTACTGGGGTTAAACTCGAAAAATTTATGATATAGGTTTAATTCCAGTAAAGGGTTTTCTTTTTCCCTTCTATAATATAGGGGTTTAAGGGGATAAGGAATTGTCCCCTTTCAATAAAATTTCCGGTGGCTGTGGTGGCTGTTCGGTCTTTTTAAAAGTGTTTTAAATACGCTTAGTTGCGGGGTAAGACATGAGACTACGAATCCGCAGGTCGGGGGTTCGAATCCTCCTGGGCGCGTAGTCTTAACAGGGCGTGATATAAAGGTTTTTTAAAAGGGGTTACTGAGAATTTCGGTACCCCCTTTTTTATTGCTTGGTGTTTTCAATAAACTGCTTTATGTCCTATATGTAGCATTTATCCTGACATATTCTTCAGTCAGGTCGCATGTCAATACCTTTACAGACGCCTTACCTCTATTGAGATTTATCAGGATCTTAACTTCTTTATTATTTTTCAGATAACTATTTGCCTTGACGTCCCTGTTAGTACTAACGCCTTTGAGGATTACTTTGATACCTCCGAGATAAATATCAGTCTTCTCCTCGTCAAATTCTATTCCCGAATATCCGATTGCTGCCATGATACGACCTACATTAGCGTCATTTCCATAGATTGCAGTTTTGACGAGACTGGAGTTTGCCACTGAAAATGCAGCCCTTTCCGCCGTCCTTTCATCGGTCGCGCCTCCAACCTCTATCTCGATAAATTTTGTAGCTCCCTCTCCGTCTTTGACGATAAGTTTTGATAGTTCAAATGCAATCTGATCGAGGGCTTTTTTGAAGGTTTTATACGCGAATGTCCTTTCCGTTAGTTCGGTGTTACCGAGCATTCCGTTCGCCATTATTAATACCGTATCGTTTGTGGACATGTCGCCATCTATAGTTATTCTGTTGAATGACCTCTTAACGGAATCCCTGAGTGCCGTATCGAGTGTTCTTTTTTCGACTGCTATATCGGTAAGCAGGAAACAGAGCATTGTAGCCATATCCGGGCATATCATGCCGGCTCCTTTACATATCCCGGTTATTGTTCCTGTTTTATTGTGAATTTTTATTCTTCTCTTTACAACCTTTGGGAACGTATCCGTTGTCATTATTGCAGCGGCAACATCTTCAATGTCAGACTTATCCATGCCTGCCACGAGTTCGGGGATCACCGATTTTATCCTCTCCATAGGCATTGGTGTGCCGATAACCCCGGTTGAACAAACATAAACAAGAGAAGGTTTAAGCCTCAGGTTCTTTGCTACAAGCGATACCGTATCAACGGCATCCCGCATTCCCCTTTTGCCCGTACATGCATTTGCATTTCCGCTGTTGACGATTATCGCCTGTCCTCTACCCAATCCGCTTTTTTTAATATCCAGCTTTACCGGTGCTGCTTTCACTTTGTTTGTTGTGAAGACGCCCGCAATATTCGCCTCCACTTGCGAATAGATGATTGCAATGTCTTTTCTTCCCGGCTTTTTGATTGCAGCCTCGGCAGCCGAAAAAAGAAACCCCTTTGGGATTTGATTAGTGCTTGATTTAGGCATTGAATAAGATAATCCTATTTTCAGAAAAATTTCAAGGTTCGCTCTGATGATAAGGATTAAAAAAGGCTTAGAGAAATTCCCTAACCCCTTGATTTTATTTGGTGGCGGGGAGAGGATTTGAACCTCTGACCTTCGGGTTATGAGCCCGACGAGCTACCAGGCTGCTCCACCCCGCGATGGAGTATGGTAACCCATTGACAGAGTCGTTGTCAAATAACCCGCTTTATTATTTGACAGCTTTATTTTTGACTGCTTGACAAACATTATTCCCTCTGATTAAATGATTTAACCGGTTGGCGACGTAATCATAACTAATTTTAGGAGGAATAAATATGTCTGAGGCAAAGGTTAAATATGTAGACGGTCTTCAATTTGTCGGTGAGGCGACATCAGGTCATGCAATAGTCATGGATGGAGATGCGGAAGTCGGAGGCAGGAATACGGGCTCAAGACCGATGGAGCTGCTCTTGATGGGAATAGGCGGATGTTCGGGTATGGATGTCGTCTCTATTCTTAAAAAGAAAAAATCGGAGATCAAGGGGCTTGAGATAAATGTCAAAGGACAAAAGGCAGAAAACTATCCTAAGAAATTCACGGATATAAATCTGGAATTTATAATAAAGGGGAAAGGTCTCTCGGAGGATGCCGTTAAAAAGGCCGTCGAGCTTTCGATGGAAAAATACTGCTCTGTTAAGGCAACGCTTGAGGGGTCTGCAAATATAACATGGAGCTGGAAGATAATAGAGGAATAAGAAAGCTGTCAGCCATCAGCTATCAGCTAACAGAATTGAAATACAAAGATGTTGCTTAAACTAATCTCCACGGTCTGCTTTATCGGCTACATTCCGTTTGCTCCGGGGACATTCGGAACACTGGCAGCAGTTGTTTTTGTGATCTTTCTCAAACCCTCTGTGGTATTACATGCATCCCTAACAATATTTTTTATAGTTATAGGCGTCATCTCATCAGGTTATACAGAGAAATTTTTCAAACAGAAAGATCCCAAATATATAGTAATCGATGAGTTTGTCGGCTATATGGTTTCTCTATTATTTCTACCTCTGAGATGGGAATACATTATCTCGGCTTTTATCCTATTCAGGTTTTTCGATATAATCAAACCGCCGCCTATTAGAAAGATTGAGTGTGGTTTGAAAGGTGGTCTGGGCATAGTGGGTGACGACATAGCAGCCGGGATATATACAAATCTGGTATTACAGGCATGGAAATTTCTGAGTTAAGGGGGACCGAATCTCAGGGAATTGTATTCGATGGTTTGAGGAATGAGTTAAAGCAGGCGACGGTTGTTATGACGTACAGAAAGAATGGCGGGATGAAGGCAGCGAGTCCTTCTGATGCTTTTCATTTGTCTCGATTTTTAGCTATACTAAGTGTGGTTACAAAACATGAAATTAATATTGATAAGTAATGGATATGGATATAAGGTGTTTCATAGCAATAGAACTCCCGGAAGAGATAAAAAAAGACATCGATGCACATGTGGAAAGGCTGAAGGCAACGGGTGCGGACGTTAAATGGGTAAAGGTAGAAAATCTGCATCTGACCTTGAAGTTTCTCGGCAGCGCGCCTGAAAAAATGATACCTGATATAAGCAGGAAACTGCTGGAGATAGCAAAACAGCATAACAGTTTTTATATCCGGATGTCCGGCGCCGGAGTTTTTCCGAATATGAAATTTCCCCGGATTGTGTGGCTTGGTATAAATGATTCCGATGAGATTAAGAGGCTGCAGAGAGATATAGATGAATCAATGAAGGAATTCGGTTTTGAGCCGGAGGATAGGGATTTTAGTCCCCACCTCACAATAGGCAGGGTGAGGTCTTCGAGGAATAAGGATAATTTGATGAAAGAACTGACTACACTTAAAGATGTGGATTTTGGTAATATAAAGGTTGAAAAAATCACGCTGATGAAGAGTGAACTTAAAACAACCGGAGCAGAATATTTTAGACTAAGTGAAATTCCTATAGGTACGGGTTAAGCGTCAGAGTATCAGAGTGTCAAAGTATCAAAGTATCGGAGACTATGACACTGTGACGCTATGACACTTTGAAACTTTTTTTATGGAGGGAACATGATGAGTAGGGAAGCGATGAATAAAGATAAGACAAAGGCGCTGGAGATGGCAATCTCGCAGATAGAAAAGAGCTTTGGCAAAGGGGCTATAATGAGGCTCGGTGCCGGAGAGGTTGCGGAAGGGATTCAGGTCATTCCTACAGGTTCGATAACACTTGACATAGCAACCGGTATAGGGGGCTATCCGAGGGGAAGGGTGGTAGAGATATTCGGGCCCGAATCATCGGGGAAGACTACCCTTGCCTTGAATGCAATAGCACAGGCACAACAGGCCGGCGGAACTGCTGCGTTTATCGATGCCGAGCATGCCCTCGATACAAACTATGCAAAAAAACTCGGAGTTAAGATCGAAGACCTTCTCATATCGCAGCCGGATACGGGCGAACAGGCACTTGAAGTTGCCGAGGCACTGGTAAGAAGCGGCGCAGTCGATATTGTGGTTATTGATTCCGTTGCAGCCCTTGTGCCTAAGGCCGAGATCGAAGGCGAAATGGGAGATTCCCTTCCAGGCCTTCAGGCAAGACTTATGAGTCAGGCATTGCGCAAACTGACTGCCGCAATCTCAAAATCGTTGACGACCGTTATATTTATAAACCAGATACGTATGAAGATCGGCGTGATGTTCGGAAATCCCGAGACAACCACAGGAGGTAATGCCTTAAAGTTTTATTCTTCGATGAGACTTGACATACGAAAGATAGACAGTATAAAGGAAAACCAGGAAATGATAGGTGGAAGGGTGAGGGTTAAGGTTGTGAAGAATAAGGTTGCGCCTCCTTTCAGGCAGGCGGAGTTCGATATATATTTCAATGAAGGGATATCCAGATCGGGTGAGCTTGTAGATATTGGAGTGGAAAAGGGTATTATAGAGAAATCGGGTGCATGGTACAGCTATGGAGGCAGCAGGATCGGACAGGGAAGAGAAAATGCAAAGGAATTCCTGAAGAATAATCCTGAGGCAGCAAAAGAGATCGAAGGTAAAATTGCAGAAATACTTAAGAAGTAGATACGGATAATGGATAAAGGAGGCAGATATGGAAATAAGTGAGCTCCTTAGGACCGCAGTTGCGCAGGGGGCATCAGACCTTCATATAAAAGTCGGTTCTCCGCCGATTATGAGGATTAACGGAGAGCTTATGCCGATGGCTTCTATGCAAAAACTTTCGCAGGATGATGCACTTAAGATTGCATTTGCCGTAATGAGTCCCAACCAGAGGGAAGTTTTTAAGAAAAAGAATGATCTGGATTTAGCATATAGTGTACCGGGGCTTGGAAGATTCAGGTGTAACGTTTTTATCCAGAGAGGAGCCATAGGTATCGTATTCAGGGTGATCCCGATGAAAATACCGGCAATGGAGGAACTTAATCTTCCGGAGGTACTGAAGAAGATAGCGATGGAGCCGAGAGGATTGATTCTCGTGACAGGTACTACCGGAAGCGGTAAGTCCACGACGCTTGCATCTATGATTGATTATGTAAATAACAATAGAACTACTAATGTTATAACGATAGAAGATCCGATAGAGTTTTTGCACAGGGATAAGAGAAGCCTTATAAACCAGAGGGAGATCGGTACCGATACCGAGTCTTTCGGGAAGGCCCTGAGGGCTGCGCTAAGACAGGATCCCGATGTAATACTCGTAGGTGAGATGCGTGACTTTGAAACGATACAGACATGCCTTACCGCTGCCGAGACCGGACACCTTGTCCTCAGCACCCTTCACACTATTGATGCCGCAGAGACCGTGAACAGGATCATCTCGGTTTTTCCGCCGTACCAGCACAAACAGGTCAGGATGCAATTGGCCTCTATCCTTAAAGGAATAATCTCGATGAGACTCATGCCGAGGGCGGACGGCAAGGGCAGGGTTCCTGCAGTCGAGGTACTTGTAGCTACAGTAACAATCAAGGACTGTATCCTCGACCCTGATAAGACAAAGATGCTTACCGATTTTATTGCTCAGGGTGCTCTCCACTATAATATGCAGACATTTGACCAGTCTCTCTTCAAACTCTATAAAGCAGAACTTATTACATACGAGGAGGCATTAAGAGGGGCAACCAACCCCGATGACTTTGCTCTCAAGGTAAAAGGGATTCAGTCCACGAGCGATCTGACATACGAGGAACCTCAATTTCAAAAGGATCGGAAAGACCAGAAGGACCAGATGAAGATCGATAGGTTCGGCCGTTAAACGATACATGATACAGGATGAAATTCAAATTTATCATTGCAAAATTAACAGTCATTAAGATGTGCAAAAAAATATAGACATTGAATATTTATAAAATCCCTCCCTGCCTGCCGGCGGGCACGGCTAACCTCCCTTTGCCAAAGGGAGGAATAATACCCCTCTTTGGCAAAGAGGGGCGAGGGGAGATTTTCTGAATAATGTCTATTCAATTATGAGAATCATAGTAACGAAGGCTGATGCGATTGGGTATGCCTACAGACTTTTAAGCTACCGGGGTAGAAGCGAAAAAGAATTGATAGAAAGACTCAGGAAAAAAGGGTTCTCCGAAGAGATTATTTTAAATACCATAACCCATCTCAAGGATAAAGGATTTATAGACGATGCAGAGCTTGCGGAAACTCTTAAAAGGACTGCCGAAGAAGTAAAATTGCTCGGAACTTATGGAGTCAGGTCGTTTCTTCGGCATAGAGGGATACCGGAAGAAATAATCGCCGGTCTTTATGACAGCGGTTCCGATGAAGATAGTAGAGCAAAAAAAATAGTAGAAAAAAAACTCAGAACAATGGGGAATTTTTCAGATCAGGAGAGACATAAAAAGATATGGTTGTTTCTTACGAGGAAAGGATATTCATCGGATACGATAAGGAATATACTTAAGCGATTTAAGATGGAGGAATAATCATATGGGTGCATCCCTGCATTTGTAGTGCCTCAGGCAGCCAATTTCAGATTTGATTTGCGATAAGGTCTTTTTAGATTGGTCTGGTAATCGTGACGATTATTCCAGAAATTCCTATAAGAGTCATCATTGGAAAATATAGAGGCTT
>JACQXD010000111.1 GCA_016208875.1 Nitrospirota bacterium | reverse complement strand
GGGAGGTTAGCCGTGCCCGCCGGCAGGCAGGGAGGGATTTTATAATCAATTATAATCAATGTCTTCATACTTATAACCATATTAGTAAGTAGAAAATTGCCTATGCTTATTGTAGTAATCAGGTTTATATACGATAATCTCCGACCCCGAAAAATCGAAATTAAAGGGAACATATAACAAATCTTTCAATGCATCCCGCACCCTATCCTGATTTTCAGGCTCTACATAAAAAAGTATAAATCCCCCGCCTCCGGCTCCAAGCAATTTTCCACCTACAGCACCATTTTTAATTGCCGATTCATAGATTCCGTCTATCTCGGAGTTTGTTATTTTATTGGACAGCTTTCTTTTCAACAGCCATGTCTCATTCAATAGCTTTCCAAAATCCGTAAAATCCTCTTTTTCCGAAGTCAATATGCCATATGCCTCATCGACCAGTTCCATCATTTTAGTCAGTTCTTCCTTCCTCTTTTGAAGATTCTGAATCTTATCGCCTGCTATTTCCGAAGCATATCTGGATATTCCCGTAAAAAAAAGCAAGAACCTTTGTTCAAAAAGTCTTAATCTGTTCTCTTTCATGATAACAGGGGTAACTATGATCTCGCCGTTTTGTAAAAAATCTATACGGTTTAACCCTCCTACGGCAGCCCATACCTGATCCTGGGACCCTACATTCTCTTTTATTAGGTTCTGCTCGATATGTATGACCTCTTTAAATAGGTTTTGCTTTGATATTACCTTGCCCATTAATGCATAAAGTGTCTTAACAAGCCCCACCGTAAATGAAGAACTCGAACCCATTCCGGACCTGGCAGGAATATCGCCGTCATGATGGATCTCCAATCCTATGTCATCATCAAAATATCTGAGAGTCTTTATAAAATAGCGTAGAGTCTCCCTGACAGACGGATGTTGAATCTCATCTATATTATTAACTGTCTCTAATCTTGAATACGCTACCCTGTGTTTATGCTTAAAAAAAGGAGGTAGATGCCTGCACAAAATATAACAATATTTATCTATTGCAGCACCTAAAACCTTTCCACCATGCTCGCGATACCATGATGGATAATCCGTTCCGCCCCCAAAAAATGATATCCTGTGCGGCGTTCTCGAAATAATCATTTCTCCCCCTTTGGTTTAATTGTTTTTCTTGAGAAAATATCTAAGATATTCTCCGGCAATGCTATATGTTTCCGGTACTCCAATGTCTATGAAATACCCCTTTGAAATATATCCATAGGCATCATGTTTTATAAAATGCGGCAAAAGATCCTTTTCAAAGGACAACTCCCGTTCTATCACTTTGTCAAACAAACTTCTATTGATAATATAGATTCCGGCATTTATCAGCGCAGCCGATTGCCCATCCTGTTTTTCTTCAAAGGCAAGTATTCTGTGTTTCTTATCAATGATCACCGTACCATATCTTTTGGAATCATCCATCTTTCTCAAAACTATCGTAAGCATAGCGCCGCGATCTTGATGAAACCTGTTCAATTCCTCGAAATTAATGTCAACGAAGGTGTCCCCGTTAAGAACAAGCACATCCCGGGATCCGACAAGAGAAATAGCCTTTTTTATAGCACCACCGGTTCCCAACAATTCCTTTTCAACCGAAAAATCTATTTTAAAATTATAACTTTTACTATTTCTGTACCTGCCTATTATCATTTCCGATTTATATCCGACTGCAAGCACAACCTTTTTAATAAGATGATATTTCTCTAATTGCAAAAGCAATAGATCAAGGAATGGAACCCCGTTTATCGGAGCTAATGGTTTGGGTACATCGGATACAATTTTTCGTAATCGTGTCCCCTTACCGCCTGCCAGGATAATTGCATCCATTCCGACCAACCGGATATTTCACATTGCTCGATAGGTTAATATCCGCATCCTCCATATTTAAACGACTCCCCATTATCTCTTAACTTTTACTTTGTCCATATCAGAGTCTTTTTCACTGCATCCTCTATATATTCATGCAGGTCATTCCAACTTTGAATTATACCATGTTCGTAAAACTCTTTATACCACCTTATTGTTATACCAAGCGTTTTCTTAATATCCCAGACAGGTTTCCAGTTGAGCCTTGCATGTGCCTTTGAACAATCCAATTTTAAAAGACCAGCCTCATGCGGATCATCGGCATTTGTCCTCATATCATATTCTATTTTATCCCACTCAAGGCTGATCTGCCTCACCACACTTTCAACGTTTATATTGCTTTCGTCATCCGGTCCGAAATTCCACCCCTCTGCAAATTCCTTCCTACCCTCCAAAAGTTTCTGTCCAAGCATTAAATAGCCCGAGAGAGGCTCAAGCACATGCTGCCATGGACGCACTGCCTTTGGATTTCTGATTATCGCCTTCTCATTTTTTTCGGCAGCCCTCATTATGTCGGGAATCAATCTATCCTCTGCCCAATCACCACCGCCTATGACATTTCCTGCCCTTACACTGGCAAGAAGGATGTGAGGGTGAGAGGGTGAGAGGGTGAGAAGGTGGGAAAGTGGGAAGGTGAGAGGGTGAGAAGGATTGAAAAATGAATTTCTGTAACAATTGGTTACAAGTTCGGCACACCCCTTTGATGCACTGTAAGGGTCGTAACCGCCCATCGGGTCGTTTTCACGATAACCCCCCCATTCTCTATCGTCATCTGAAAATCCCCCCCTCCCCCCTTTATTAAAGGGGGGTGAAGGGGGATTTTCATAGCACTTATCACTTGTAACGTTGACTATTGCCTTAACGGATTCGGTCTTTCTGCATGCTTCAAAGACATTTATCGTCCCTATCACATTTGTCTGAAACGTCTCAACAGGTTTCTTATATGAATACCTTACGAGCGACTGCGCTGCGAGATGAAAGACCATTTCCGGTTTATAGCATAGAATTGTCTCCTCCAGCTTCCCGGGATCGCGAATATCTCCTGTTATCGAGATAATTTCAGGATGCAATAATTCAAAATGATTTGGATTTGTAGTGGGGGATAACGAATAGCCTACGACATCGGCACCAAGATGTTTAAGCCATAAACAAAGCCATGACCCCTTAAAACCGGTATGACCGGTAACAAGAACCCTTCTACCTTTATAGATACCCTCAAACATTTCACTCCCATGTCTTCCATGCTGCCCTGCCTGAATTCCAAAGGTCTTCAAGTTCCACTTTATCCCTTAACGTATCCATGCATTTCCAGAAGCCGTCATGTTTATATGCAACGATCTGACAATCCTTTGCCAAATCCTCCAGAGGTTCTTTTTCCCAGATAATCTCATCTCCCTGAATATAGTTAAAAATTTCAGGCTCTAAAACAAAAAATCCTCCGTTTACCCATGCCCTGTCACCTTTCGGCTTTTCTATAAAGGAAAGTACATTATCGTCATTATCTATATCCAGCGCCCCATATCTGCCCAATGGTTGAACAGACGTAACCGTTGCATATCTGCCGCAATTTTTATGAAATTCTGCAAGCGCCGGTATATTTATATCTGCAATCCCGTCACCATAGGTAAGCATAAAAGTCTCTTTGCCGATAAACTTCTGAACTCTTTTGATCCTGCCGCCGGTATTAGTAGTCAGACCGGTATCTACGAGCGTAATCTTCCACGGCTCTGCCTTGCAATCATGAACTTCTACTTTATTGCTGTTCAGATCTATGGTTACATCCGATTGATGAAGGAAATAGTTGTTGAAATACTCCTTTATCACATACCCCTTATAACCGAGACAGACAATAAAATCATTAAAACCATAGTGGGAATAAATCTTCATTATATGCCAGAGCACCGGCTTTCCACCGACCTCAACCATCGGTTTAGGTTTTAAATCGGTCTCTTCGCTGAGACGGGTACCGAGTCCACCTGCAAGGATAACTACCTTCACTGTTTTGCCTTCTTTGTTATTTTCTTAAGCTGGGCCTCTTTTTGAGCTATTACATTCTGCATCTGCATTATATCCGCCCCCCTCTGCCTGTAGATTGTCCTCACATTTTCCTGATATACCTGAAGCACCTCTCTGCCAAAAGATGGGTCCAGGTTTACATAAAAATTAAACAATGTCTTGAGTATTGCCGGATTGTCAACCTTCGCAAATCTATTGATGCTGACATCCTCTGCAAGCGCCTCCTTTGAGAGCTCGGGGATTATGGATTTATGGATTATTACAAGTGCATTTTTATCAAGAAATGCAATCCTCCAATCAGCCTTTAAAAGCCATTCGATAACCTCACCTTCATGATAAGCCACAAGGGCAACCTTAAAGGGAAATCTCTTCGTATATGACTCCACGCCTTTTTTCGGATCCTTCGACTCCTCGGCAGTACGAATAAAATTTCTCATGTAACCGCCATATCGAGGGTCTATAAAGACCTTATAATCAGGATACAGGGACCAGAGGAGGTAGCCTCCGCTCAGATAGTCATTCCATATGTTGCCGCGCGGCTTTGCCTTCTTTATATATTCGACTTCTTTTACAGGATAACTTTCCTCCCAATTGTTTCCGAACCATGCTATGGAGTCATAGTCCACTAATGCAAAGTGAACGATCTTTACACACATTATGAATATTACGACCAAAGATATGAAATTAAAGACGCCTTTTATTTTTATAACATCATACCGCCTGTAAACATAAAAGAATGCGAAAAACCATATAAGCGGAAAATACTGAGAGGCACGAACAACAGACATGCCGAAGACATAAAAGAAAACGACAAGAAACACGGACGGCATATCAAAAAATCTCTTTCTTACCAGAAGATATATACATATTGCAGCAAAAACGATAAGCATTAAGAGCATTGCATATCCTGCAAATCTAAACCTTACGCCCGCCGGTTTAAATAAGATTGCACCCCACATGCTGCCGTATTCGGCTATGATCCCCTTTGTATCTTTCATTTCCGGAGAGAAAAAGTCTCTGACTATACCTATAAAATATCCGTAGCCCTCGGGATTGATCCCCAGCACTGCATAGCTCAAAATAACGCTTATTGCAAAATGCATAAGGGTTTTCCATTTGAACCGTGCCTTTTTGAAAAACAATGAGTTAACCAGCTCGCCTCCAAAGGCTGCGTTCAGGAAAAACAACCCCACTATAAAACCGCCGTGCATATTCACCCATATGAGAAAAAGCAGTGGATAAATATAGAACAGCTTCCAGTTTTCGGCCTCCTTTGCCTTGTAATAGATCATGCAGGCAACAACAAATAACAGCCCGCTGAACATATCCGGTTTGATATAGAGATATTTAAGGTTAATAACCATTAATACACCAAGAATTGCAAGAAGGCTTGTAATATCAAAACGGTATCCCGTTCTCTTAAGGAAATAGATGAAGCAGAATATTATAGAGCCGATGACTATATACTGAAGCAGATAAAGCCCGTAATGGGACATCAGCGAATAAAATATATACAGTATGGAACTTCCTATCCATGTAACATATACAAATTTAGGGTTGAACTCCGTCCAGTTAAACTGGCCGTGATCTATGTTCCATGTAAGGTTCTTAACAAAATGTGACCCGTATCTCACATGAAACCATATGTCCTGATCGCCTCCCATAGAAGGATAATAGAAAAAGAAGGACACAAATACTGCTAATATTGCCAGAAGGATAATAAACCAGTTGTTCGTTATATTTGTGGCAACGGTCTTAACCCAATCAATAAAGGTAGGATATTCGTGGACTACAACCTGCGATTCGGGCACATTCTTCCCTGTTTCGCGGCCCTTCTTTCTTAAAACCTTCTTCTGCATGGTCAAATAGAATAATACAGGATGCCCATGAAAATCAATCTTGAGACTGCAGCAGAAATAACATCCAATCTCTTAATGGATCAGCCAAGTAATGCCCTTATAAAGTCAAGGTAGTCTTGATCTTTCTTCAGGATTTTTACACCCACCCCAATCTTTGTGGAAGTTGCAGTGGTAGGTATTCCCATAACCTTTCCCATCGAAGGCTTGATTACCCTGATAACCTTTACTTTTAAAACAGCGAGCTTTCCATAAGGAAGAAACAGCTTGACGTCGAATATAGAGTCCAGAACCGGAGGGTAGTGCGTTCTTATAAACATACCGCTTAGAGAAAAATCACTCGCTATCCCTTTATGGACTTTATCATCCAAGACAAATTCCGCTATGCAGCGCGATTTAAATCGTCTATCGTTTCTCTTATTAGCCATGATAATATTTATATAGTATCACATCTACGGCGTAATGAAACCTCGTGATCAGCCCTTGTAAATCCTCACACCCGGTATCTGTTCAAAGTGTTTGTCGAGGGTAAAGACCTTGAGGTTATGTTCTATGGATAGTGCAGCGATAGCAACATCCGTCAATGGAAGGTTAATACCGTTTCTTCTTAAGTACAATGATAAATACCCTGCTCTTGTCCACTAAACAGTTCCTACCTCCAAAACCGTCAAAGATAAAAAAAGCTCTGCGATAAACTTTTCTTCCTTAAGATTCTTCATTCCCTGTAAAAGTTCTGCAATGATTAACCCTGTTGTAACAACGTGGTTTTTCTCAAGTAACCTGCTGACCATTCCGGCGCAAGGCTCTGTCCCTTTTAAAAAATCTATAAGCACGGATGTATCAACGATTACGCCATCTTTTGTCATTTTCCTTCATCTCCTCAAGTTCAAGCTTATCCAAATCTCCGGTAACATCTTCGATCCGTATCTTTCCCCTGAGCGCAATCAGTTGTTTAATCTTTTTCTGCCTTATAAACTCTTTCATCGCAATAGTTATCGCCTTTGTTTTGGACTTTTCCCCTGTTGCCTTCCGAACCTCGGAAATGAGGTCATCGGGTATGTTCAGTGTAGCACGCATTTTATGCACCTCCTATGTATGCCTTAATTGTATGCTTATATAAGTTGTATGTCAAGGACAAGAGAGGGAGTGCCGGTACCCAACTATTCGGAGAGGGGACTTGTCATTTTTTAAAAATAATGCATATCCCAAGAATTATTTGATACAATATGTCTAATGAACAGGGCGGCTGCATTAGAAAAGCTTGATGACATCAAGAATCAGCTTATCGAAAAATATAAGCCGGAGAAGATAATCCTGTTCGGTTCCTCTGCCTGGGGGGAGGAAGACATTAACGACATCGATTTGTTCATCATCAAAGGAGATGTTCCCTACTACGGTGCAGACAGGATAACGGAACTATACCGCATGGTAGATATTGACATGGCTGTTGACTTTATCGTTTACAAACCGGAAGAGGCAGAGGAAAGACTTTCCCTCGGGGATCCTTTTATAAAGAAGATTTACAAAGAGGGTAAAGTTCTCTATGGCTGATGCAAAAGTCGTCGAAGAATGGTTAACTAAGGCTACGGCGTATATTGATACTCGCTATCCTGTTCACTGGCCCACTAATTATTCAAAAGAGAATGCCCGGAAAATGCAGGATGCGGTAAATAAGATTGCTCAAGCAGTAAAGGAGATTCTTGCAGGCAAAGGGGGATGAAGGGGGATTTTTGAATAAATAAATTTTCAATAAATCTCCCCTAACCCCTCTTTGCCAAAGAGGGGATCAGAAGGATTCCCGACAAGCGGGAATGACAAAGTACGATTTATTTTTTTGATACCCCGTCGTCTCTGCGGCGGGGAGCTTCATTAAAGTGGAGTTGTTCTATTTTTCTTCGATAGGCGAGGACTTTAATATTTCTTTTGCATTATTTCCTATGCTCTTTTGTTCTTTCAAAGAATATATCCGTTCAAGAAGTTCTTGAGCTTCATAATATTGAGGATTTAGCCTCAGCACACTCTCAAATTCCCTCTGCGATTCTTCTATACGCCCCCTACTTAAATATATACGGCCGAGATTAAGATGAGGTTTGACCCAATTTGGTTCCAGCCTTATGGCGGTTCGATATTGCTCTATTGCCATATCAACAAAATCCTTAAATAGATAGGCATTACCGAGATTACTGTATGTAGTCGAATCATTTGGATCAAGTTTTACTGCAAGCCGGTACTGTTCTATTGCTTTATTAATAAAACCTTTATTCCCATAAGCAACACCAAGATTATTATATCCTCTTCCCTTCATTGGACTTTTGCTTACTACATCATTCCACAGGCTAATTTCATCATTCCATACAATATTCCGTTGATACGCAGCAATCGAAAGAAGAACTATTAGAGCGACAGAGCTATAGAGCGACAGGGCTTTAGGAAGAAAAGAAAAACTACTGATGTATCTTGCCGCACCGTCGAACTGTCGCACTGTCGTTCTGTTGCTCCGCTGCAAGATATAAAATAAAACCGCACTAAATGCAACAATAAAACCAATACTCGGCAAATAAAGCCTATGCTCAAAGATTGCATCTCGTATCGGAATGATGCTTGATTCGATGGAAAGGGTTACGAAGAACCAGAGAATACCGAAGGCTACCAACCGTAATGCGTGATGCGTAACACGTGACACGTAATTCATGCTTGGCGTATTGTGAATCGTGTATCGTGCATCATGTATCGTGAATCGTGAACGGTAAAACAAATAGATTCCAAATCCAAATAGAGAGAGCAAAAACAAAAATGACAAAAATACCGGAGGGTTGAAAAATGAATTATATATAAGAAAATCATAATCAAGATTTTGGTTTATCGGGAAAAATAATAACCTTATGTACGTAATTATCACTCTGAACTGAGTAAAAAGATATGACCATCTCGACATATCCGTGAGTTCTTTTGTAGCAATATCAATGTTCCCCATTGAATCCGTAGTGATTCTACTCAGTGGAATAATAAATAAAGTTAAAAAAAAAGATAACGGGAAGAAAAATCTTCCGGGGTCGGCAGTCCATCGTTCGCAGCGATCGGATTTTTCAAAGAAACTAAACTCATAAAGGACAATAATAAACGGCAATGTGAATGAAATCTCCTTAGTCATCATCGCAAGAACGGCAGAAGTAAAAGAGACAGCGTATAGCATATATCGCTTAGCTACAGCCCCCCCACCCTTCCCTCCCCCTCGGGGGGGGAGGGTTAGGGAGGGGGTGATTCTGAATTCCTGTCCGCTGATTGCTGATTGCTGATTGCTGACTGCTGATTGCTGTATCCTGAATTTGATATACATCACAATCGATAAGAGATAAAAGAATGTAGCGAGTGATGTAATACGTTGGGCTATATATGTCACTGCCTGCGTCTGGATCGGATGGCTTACGAAAAGTAATGCAGAAAATAATGCAATAGAAGTTGAGAAGTTTAGAGGTTGGGAAGTTGAAAAATTCTTATCTTCCCATCTTCTTATCTTCTTATCTTCTATGTTATCCCGATGGCTAATAGCTGATAGCTGACGGCTACTGTCACTGACACTGGTCACTGACACTTTTATCCTGAGCGTCAGCATCGTAAATAGGTAAATGAGGATCGCATTAAGAATATGCACTGCAACATTGAAGATGTGATACCCCGTAACATCAAAACCTTGAAGTTTATAATTTAATGCAAAAGTAAGAAACCCTATAAATCTGGTCTTGAAGGTATATTTAAATAGGGCACGGGATTTCATAACATCCTTAACTCTTGCCGGTTCACTAAAATACCGTAGGTCCCTTACAATGGGATTTTCAGTGATATACATACTGTCATCAAATTGAAACGGCACATAGTAGGTATTGGAGTATACAAATATACCTAAAGCTGCAATTAAAAAGATATGCATCACTGACTTATGAAACAATCTCATTATATTCAATTTGGTTCTTTTAGATTTCCTATGCTCTTTTGTTTTTTCAAAGAATATATCCGTTCAAGAAGTTCTTGAGCTTCATAATATTGAGGATTTAGCTGCAGCACACTCTCAAATTCCCTCTGCGATTCTTCTATACGCACTCTATTTAAACCTCCTATCGTGTCTCTTATTAGCCATAATTGATTTATATAGTATCACATTTAAGGCGGAAGAAAAGGGGATAAGAATAGAAAACCGGTACCTTTCCCCTCTTAGGTTAAGAGGGGGTGAGGGGGAGTTACTAAGGTTGGTAGAAAAAACTACGGGGTCTCCCGCCGGGAGACCCCGTAGGAAACGATTAAGTCTATTTATTTTTCTTTTGTAAAGACTGCGGTACGGGATGCGCCACCCTCATGAGTAGCCATTATGTATGCCTTTCCAGCAGAATCAACTGCAAGGTTGGGATATACCCCTCCCGGCAATGCTAAAACAGGCGTTGGTATCCAACGGGACAGATCATGGCTCTTTGTGGTTCGCGAAAAATAGATGCCACCATTACCCGCCCATGCATAATTGAGTATCCCGTTTGAAGAGACAGCGAGACTGGAACTCGAATCGCCACCTGGTGCAGTATGCTGGGTCCAAGTCCAGGTCTGGGTCTGGCCATCGTAAGAGCCGGCAACAATTATATCGCCAGCTCCAATATATATATTATTCGGATCAAAAACCGCTATGCTTGGTTCACCGTTACAACTGAGGCAATTAGTTGATGGTTCGCTCCATAATCCGCCACCTCGTTTTTGCACAAATTTACGGCCAGAGTCGTAAGCCAGATATGCGTTTCCTTCACTATCTGAGGCGATTGAA
>JACQXD010000115.1 GCA_016208875.1 Nitrospirota bacterium | reverse complement strand
TTATCATGAAGTGTTGCGCACATCACATCGCCGAGCATGTTGAATTGGAACAGGGCATCTTTGTCAATCTTTAAAAGTCCGCCTCTATCTGCAATTATATTTATCTTTCCTTCTTTTGGTTCTCCCTGTATTTTTGCTCCCTCTCCCATAAGGGCTGTCGCAAGCATGTATGCGGCATCGTCTTCATGCATCTCGTCATCTGCCACCTTGAGAACAAAAAGATTCTCTTTCCCCAGCCTCTGAAGATGGCATATGTCTTCTTTTTTAATTATATGCCCCTTTTTAAATGCCCTACCTTTAAACTCGCCGGGCCTTATCTCGGTTATGTCATGGGCAAGGACAGTCCCAACGGCTTCATTTACAGGGATTGTCTTTCCATTTGTTCGTTCATTCAAAGTCTCACACATACAAGCCTCCTCAATATTAGTGTCAGAGTATCAGAGTGTCAGAGTATCAGAGCAAAGGACTTTGACACTTTGACCCTATGATACTTTGACGCTCTAACACTTCATCTTCCAAATATCCTCTTAAACTTTTCATCAACGATTTCTTTTATTCCGCTTTCCAATGCCTCATATTTTTTCAGGAATTCTTTTGCCTCTTTCGTAAGTGTTGCGCCTCCTCCGTTTTTGCCTCCAATCCGTTTTTCTACCAGTCGAATACCAAGTCTTTCCTCCATCGCCTTTATGTAACCCCATGCCTTTCTGTAAGAGATGCTTATCTCTTTTGCCGCCTGATTTATTGAGCCGTATTTATTAATGGCTTCCAGCAGAAATCTTCTTCCCCTGCCAAAGACAGGCTCTCCTTCAATCTCTATCCATAATTTAGATTTAATTTTCAGACCGCTATGTCTTTTTTGCATAACGTATGGCAACAAAAAATCAGTTTTGGATATATAATATCCGCCATTCGCACATGGCTTGCATAACACGTTCCTCTCCCGATGAATCTCTCTCATATCCTGTATAAACTCCCCGCAATTCTCACACCTAACCCTGCTCATCGGTCTTCCGGGCATGTCCTCGGGTCTGATGCTGATATTGACGTCCATCACGTTAAAAAGCTCTACGTCCGGCATTATTTTATAAGCTTCAAGCTGAGCTGTATATTTATTCTCGATTTTAGGAAATTATTCCTTTGCCTTCTCCCTCGAATCCTCTCTTGCGATTACCCTTACAGCCTTCCCCATTTTGAGATTCAAAAATGTTGCAGCCATTTTGCCGTAGTCCATAAACTTCATCGTCCTATGTCCGAGACTGCATCCTGTAACTGATTGAACCGCATCTGTTGCGCACCTGTCCATCTCTACAAAGACAATTATATTTTTCCTGTCTTTCCCCTTTGGTTCAGCTATGCCTATCTTACTAAGTCCAAACATTGACATCCTGACCCCGAGCACCTGCCCGGGACAGAGGTGGCCGTGAATTTTTGCGGATTCTTCGAGGAGAGATTCAAAGTCAAAAGTTGTCTGCTTAAACATTTCCTTAGTCTCAGTGTTCAGTGTCAGTGTTTGGTGTCTCTTTTTGCAGTTCACTGGCACCATTCACTGACACTGACACTAAAAAATTATACCTTCAGCAATTTTACTTTCGTGTCATAGAACGACACGCTTCCGCCCACAGGATCGAGCATACAGGTATTTTTCAGATGAGGGTCAATCCACATTGCGGCATTGGCGTGGATACCTGTTGCACGCCTTGGGTCTCCCTTAATTACTTTCCCGTCAATCGTCACATCTACTGCACCTGTAGCCCAGTGGCCATGTCCGAGAGTAAACGTAATAACACCCGGCATGATCGTCTCGGTTACCATAACCTTTCCGACCATCGGTTTCTTCATCCCGTTTCTGAGGTCCCAGATGCCTTCCGGATTCGTTGCCGAGATAACCTTCGCCCTGTCGCCATCCTTTATCCCGAGTTTCTTTGCATCGCTCGTGTGAATAATTATCTCGTTCTCCGGTTTTATGGCAAGAAGCCAGTAGTCCACAACCGTTCTTGATTTGGTATGAAGAATATCCCTTTGCGTTATAAGGTGAAGAGGATAACCGTTCTCAAGTCCCGCCTCTTTGGGAGATTTCCCTGTTGTAGTGGTGATCGGGAGATAGGTTGCAAAGCCGGGGTTAGATTTGCCTGTAAAGGCATTCTTGGTTCCCGCTGTCTTTTCCTGATAAAAGTTGATGGCCTTCTTATACTGATTTGCAACATGATCACCCTTGTACATGTCCTTGTATTCCTGGAACCGGCCTCCTCTGTTAAGCACATAAACAACCTTCCGCCAGGTTGCCCCTGCAATCTTTTCCCAACGTTCGGGATCAAATACGGTCTTTGGCAGATGTTTTCTCGATTCAAGGAAGAGTTTCAGTTCAGCATCATCGGCATCAGGCACAGGGCTTCCGTCGGTTGCAACATTGGCAACCATACGAATGTAGTAATCGTCCGGTTTTGTGAAGTCCTGACCGGGGCCAAAGCCGTCTTTTCCATATCCCTTCATACCGAGCTTCTCTGCCAGTGCAAGCATCACAGCCTCATAACAGCAGGGCATTTCTTCGCCGAATACTTTCACGGTATCCACGAGCGGTGCAATGACCGGCTGTCTAACGGGCTGCACCTTTGCAGGCATATTCGGGTGAGAACCCTGCATTTCCCATCTTTCAAGATAACTGAGATCAGGGAAAATATAATCGGCATACATCGTTGTTGTGCCGATGAGAATGTCTGTCGTGAAATACAGCGGTATCTTGTTTACGTCGGCAAGTATCTCTATATTCGTTTGTCCTGCCGGAAGCGAATATGTTGGAGCGCCCATGTAACTGAATACCGCCTTTATCGGATACGGGTAAGCATCGCCCATAGAAGGCACAATCTCTTCATAGATGTCGCTCGATATCGGCCACCAGTTCCTTTTCGCAGGATAGCCGTTAAAAACTGTAGAATCCTCATACTTGATATCGTGGCGGATTATGCTGATACCGAATTTAGATATTTTACCGGGTTTCAGTTTTCCGAGGTCAAAAGGCTGTCCTTCCTTACCGCCGGTTGTGTTATATGCAGAAGCAGCAATCATCCCGCCCTTCCAGTCGAAATTACCGAGGAGAAGGTTGATCGTCATAGCCGATGTAACATTGTAGAAACCATTTGTGTGCTGGGCAATTCCGCGATGCACATCAACCACTGCCTTTTTCCCGTAACTTGTAAGCTCCTTTGCAACAGTCTCTATATCCTTTGCGTTTATGCCGCATATCTTCGACCATTCATCCATGGTCTTTGAATTGGCTGCATCATAAATGACCTGAATAGCGCTCTTTACCTTAATTCCGTTGATCTCCGTGCTGATCATGAGGTCTCCTGTAACAGCGGTCTTCTCATCATTCGGGTCAACCGCAACAGGTTTGCCGTCCTTCATGCAGACGAGGTACTCGAAGTCGTGTTCCTTGCCGTCCTTGTCTTTTCTCTTCTCAACCTCTGCAAGCTTGATATCATTTGCCCTCAGAAATTTGCCCGGCTTCCCGTCTTTGTCAACCTTTACGAGTAAAACAGCATTAGACCATGTCGTTTCCTTTACCTCTTTTGCCGCAGCCTTATTAGCGTTTGCAAGATATTTTGCATCATATTTCTTATTCTTGATTATCCACTGGATGACGCCTGCAAAAAATGCTGCATCCGTTCCCGGTTTAATCGGCAGATATCTGTTCGCCTTTGCAGCCGCCTTGTTGAACCGTGGGTCTACGACTGTCATCTTCGTCTTTCCTTCGACAAGTCTGGGGATCAGCCTCGCATTCCTGTTCGGAGGACCGTAGTTTGCGTCAAAGAGGTTCGAGCCCACACAAAGTATGTACTCCGAATTCTCGAAATCACCCTGCCAGTAGAATTTCTGTCCTCCCCCGAATTTATTGTACTCATATTGTTCGCTCATTGCCTTGCAGGTAAAATAAAGGGAACCCTGGCATACCGTTGTATGACCGTGGGTATTTACCGTTCCAAAGTAATCCCCGAAGAACCTTGCGGAAAAATCACTGCGCCCTCCCTTTTTCCGGCCCCACATGTAAACAAACTGATTGTTCTTCGGCCCGAAATCAGGATGGTCAGGGTCTATAAGATAATGAAGGTTCGCAGCATGTTTCTTCTTGAACTCTTCGACAGCGGTCTTCTTGTCTTTTGCCTTTTGAATCGCCTTTGCATCTTCTCCCATATCCTTCCCAATCTTGGAATCCTTCAGAGAGTATAACTCCTTCAATCCCGTCACCACCCTGTTTTCTTCGCCGGGAATATTGCCGAAGAGTTTTCCACCGTTTACAATCTCGTCAACGGCCTGGTCAAACGATATTGTCATCCATTTATTCTCTCCTCTTCTCCCTGCTCTCTTCAGCGTCTCCGTAATCCTGTACGGGTCATAAACCGTCTGGATACCGGCCTGCCCCTTCGGACAGATGGCCCTATCTATCGTATTTACTTCAGAAGGCGCGGTCGTGTATGAAAGATGCGGGACCGAAACAAATGGGTTATAAGGGTTGCCGTCAATCTTAAGCGCCACGGCTGTGCCGTTCTTTCTGAAGAACTTCACCTTTATCCCGCAGCCTGTATTACACTGGAGACATACTGTGTATAGAGTATTTTCGGCCCTGATAAGTTCATACTCCTCTTCAGGCGTCAAAAGCCCTGCCTCGGCCCTGCGCATAAGGTCTGTGGCCCATTCCATCTGCGAGACAAGGACAGCGCCGCCCAACACCGCTGAACATCTCAGGAAATCTCTCCTGTTTAGACCTTCTCCGTTATTTTTTTTATCTTCCGTCATATTGTTTTTTATCTTTTTATTTTTCATAGTTTGGCACCCCCTTAAGGTAATATAAAGTAGAGTCTTGGTTTAGTCGGCGATGAATCGGCAAATACCGGGGTCTTTCCCGGATAACCTATTTTCTTCGCAATGTCCGCAGCGATCATACCCTTCAGATCGGAGGGTTTAAGTTTTGCTTCGCCGGGCGCCTTCACTCCCGTGAGAACCCTTACCTTATTTCCCTTCTTCATCTTGTATATGAGGCTTTCCTTGTCCTCCGGGTCACCGAAGAAATTGGCCCTGCATATGCATGTGCTTACGCACATTGGAACCATGCCGTTCTTGAGCCTGTGGAGACAGAAATGGCATTTCCTGGCTGCACCGATGGGAAGGTGGTTTTTTTCACGTGACCACTTCCTGCCGTATTCCCACGTCGGCGATTTATCATATTCCTCGATTTTGGGCGTGCCTTCGGTATGAAATGTTCCTCCATCAAGTGTTCTCGCTTTATACGGACAGGCTATGACACAGCGTCCGCAGCCGATGCACTGTTCATAGTTTATCATTACGATTCCGTCTTTACCCTTCCATGTAGCTTTATTCTCTCCCTTATTAGGACATGCCTCAACACAGGGAGGAGCATCACATTGAAGGCATGGTCTTGGGGTGAATCTTCTTTTAACTCTTGGAAACATTCCCGTCTCTTCTTCAAAAACAGGACGATAAATTACTCCCGGAGGGCTTTTCTGTTCAGCAACACAGCCTGCCGTGCACGCCTTGCAGGCGGTGCACCTTCTGAGGTCAATAAGCATAGCCCACTTTGTATCGGGCCTTCCCAATGCCCTTTTTATGTCTGCCTGTATAATCTCTAATTCGTCTTTTCCCTCATACATAGAACCGCCTCCTTTATTTCTTCAGGTTTATAGTTTGAATGAAGTGTAATGACTTCATTACCGTAATTTAAAGCAATAGTGATTCCAGGCATCCTGCTATTTTTTAAAAATCCTATCAGCTTTCAATGCAATTGTAAAGAGAAAAAATGAAGCTCCCCGCCGCAGAGACGGCGGGGTATCATAAAAGTAAATCGTACTTTGTCATTCCCGCTTGTCGGGAATCCTGCTGATCCCCTCTTTGGCAAAGAGGGGTTAGGTGAGATTTATTGAAAATTTATTTATTCAAAAATCCCCCTTCATCCCCCTTTGCCAAAGGGGGAATATAAGGACACCCCGCAGCAGAGACTGTGGGGTATTGAAAATTTAATAAAAGCAAAAGCACGGCCATTCTAAAGCGGTTCAGAGCCTTTTATTCTGCAATATCCAACGGTAAAATATCTCTTCTGGAAATAGAGGAAGACGGGAGCAAAGGATGATACTTTAAGCTTACTTCTTTTCCCCGGACACTACCATATGCCTTATAATTTTGCCCTCTACAAGATATATGACCATCTCTGCAATATTGGTCGCATGGTCTGCGATCCGCTCGAGGTATTTAGATATGTATGTTATTTTAACAGCACGCGAGATCGTCTTAGGATCCTGTATCATAAAAAATAATAACTCATTAAACACCTGATAGTTGAGCTGATCAACCATATCATCCCGCATTAAGACATCCCGTGCCAATACAGAATCCCTTTTTACAAAGGAATCAATCGCATCTTTTAACATGCCCTGTGATATTTCAGCCATTCGAGGTATATCTATATATGGCTTTAATTGGGGTTCCTCATTTAGTTCTAATGCCCTTTCACATATGTCAACTGCAAGGTCTCCTATCCTTTCGAGGTCTGTTGTTATCTTCATAGCAGTGGTTATCAGTCTTAAGTCGCCTGCACGGGGCTGTCTTAAAGCAATGAGCCTTATGCATTCCTCGTCTATCTCAACTTCGAGGGAATTTACTACAGGGTCCCTGTCTATAGTCTCTGCTGCAAGGGCAGAATTCCTCTCGACCAGAGACTTAATAGCGTCGTTGATCGCCCTCTCAACGAGTGATCCGAGCTTCAAGACCCTTTCTTTTAGTCCTATAAGTTCTTTTTCAAATACCGTTGCCATTATTCCTCCATCATAATCAGACATAGACAGGACATTGTATTTGAGCGGATTCTTTTGCCGATAGCCCTACAGCACCCCCCTTCATCCCCCCTTAATAAGGGGGGACAGAGGGGGGTGAGAGGCAAAAGCCTCGGAGGTCGTCTTCGACCGAGAATGAGCGAAGATATTATGTCCTGTCTTATGTCCATTATCCAAACCTCCCCGTTATATATTCCTCCGTCAGTTTATTTGACGGTGCAGTGAATATTTTATCAGTTTTGCCAAACTCTATGATCTCGCCGAGATACATAAATGCAGTATAATCGGAAACCCTCGCTGCCTGCTGCATATTATGAGTAACTATTATAATCGTTACCTCGGTCTTCAATTCTATAATAAGCTCCTCTATCTTTGAAGTGGCAGTGGGATCGAGGGCAGACGTAGGTTCGTCGAAAAGAAGTATCCTCGGATCGGTAGCAAGCGCCCTCGCTATACAGAGTCTTTGCTGTTGCCCTCCCGAAAGATCGAAAGCAAGGTTGTGAAGCCTGTCCTTTACTTCATCCCAAAGGGCAGCTCCTCTCAGGGATTTTTCTACCTTTTCATCGAGTATCTGCCTTTTGTTAATACCCCTCACCCTCAATCCGTATGCAACATTCTCGTATATGGATTTCGGGAAAGGGTTCGGTTTCTGAAAGACCATACTTATCTGCATCCTGATCTCAATAGGATCTATCGCCGGTGAAATGATATTGATATTATCCGGGAAGAGTATTATCTCACCCTCATATTTGTTATTCGGATAGAGGTCATGCATGCGGTTAAAGCACCTTAGGAATGTAGTCTTGCCGCAGCCCGATGGTCCTATGAGGGCAGTTACCTTTCTCCGCTCTATAGATAGATTAATGTTTTTCAGGGCATGGACGTCCCCATAGTAGAAATTAAGATTTTTAACCTGAGCCTTTATATCATCAGTTGTTGTCATAACTCCCTGAATAATCAATAACTAAGCACCAATTTCCTAAATAAACTCCAATAACCAAAACATAAATTTCATACTGTTTGGGTATTGTAATTTGGTCATTGGTTATTCTCTTTGTCACCATTTTATCTTCTTTCTGAACCTGTATCTGATATAGATTGCAAGGCCGTTCATTATCAAGGTCATAAGCATCAGGACTATGCCTGCTGCTGCTGCATTTAACTGAAATCCATGCTGGGGTCTCGATACCCAGTTAAACATCTGTATCGGCATGACGGTAAAAGGGTCGGAGAGCCATTTAAAATTTATAAAGGGAAACACGGAGGATATAGGTGAGGAGGGAAGAAAGGCGATAAATGTGAGGGCGCCGACAGTGATTATAGGAGCCGTCTCGCCTATGGCCCTTGAAAGTCCTATGATCACCCCCGTGAGTATCCCGCCGGTTGAATAGGGTATTATATGATGCTGGACGGTCTGCCATTTTGTTGCTCCGAGGGCATAAGACGCCTCTCTTATCGAGTTTGGTATCGCCCTTATCGCTTCTCTCGTTGCCATTATGACCATCGGAAGTATGAGCAGGGCAAGGGCAAGGCCGCCTGTAAGTATGCTCTCCCCGAACTTAAATAAGTATACGAATATCCCGAGGGCAAGCAGTCCGTATACGATAGAGGGGACACCGGCAAGATTCGCAATGTTTATCTCGATAATATCGGTAATCCAGTTTTTCTTTGCATACTCTTCAAGATAAATACCTGCCGCAATACCGAGCGGTATGGCTGCAAATGCCGTTACGAGAAGAACGAGAAAACTCCCGACCCATGCAGAGAGTATCCCTGCCTCGTCAGGAAATCTTGACGGGAATGATGTAAAGAACTTATAGCTTAGACGCGGAAAACCGTCTATAAATAAATCGGCCATGAGCGCAAAAAGAAGGACAAGCCCGACGAATGTAGAGAGGAGACCAACGATCAGAAACACGTTGTTCCAGAGCTTATTGCATCTTATGCGTTTTCTTATGTCTTTCATTTTCTAATTTAAAAGTCAAAAATCATGGAATTTTAATTTACTAAGGAGTTCATTAGTAAAGCCCCATAAGTCACCCTCCCCTTTATCCCCTCCCCTCAAGGGAGGGGCAATATGATTACCCTCTCCCCCGGCGGGAGAGGGCGAGGGTGAGGGGGCTTTACTTATGGTCTTATTAGTAATTATTATATTTCCTCATTTTTGCATTTTGATTTTTGCAATTTTTGCAATTTTTTAATATGCTCCCCTTATCCTCTTCCTAAGCCAAAAACCGATTATATTGAATACAAGCGTAATTAAAAAAAGGGTTATTCCCGCTGCAAATATTGTTTTGTACTCGATTGTCCCGTG
>JACQXD010000110.1 GCA_016208875.1 Nitrospirota bacterium | reverse complement strand
AGAGTCGTAATAGACACTAATGTCTTTGTCTCATCTTTTCAGAATCCGGAGGGAAATCCACAAAAGATAATAGACTTATGGAAAAGGGGAGTATTCATACTCTGCATATCGGAGGAGATAATCTTTGAATACATAGAGGTGTGGCGGGCGCGCGGGGTCTTCTGGCCCAGAAGATAGCAAGGACGCACAGGACGTTAAAATATAAAGCAACACTACGATCATTATGGCAAGAAATATCCTTTTCAATTTTATCCCTCCTTCCATAACCCACGGCTTTTATCAATCCCTATTTTACCTTGAAGACATGGGAAAACCTGCATATTTAATGTAACAGTGATTGCCAATAATATATAATTTTTATAACTTGTCTTTATAATCATACAAGATTAGGATAAGGGATATCGGTTTTTTACCCTAAATCCCTTATCCTATCCAAAATTCAACTCACTACTACATACATTTTGTTAGAACCCTACGATGATTTGAATATGCCAGCAAGTAGCATTGTTACAGCAGCGGGTAAAGGCAGATTAAAATGTGCTTGATATTTTATAGATATAAAGTGTTTTGCCATATAGTTTATGCTAAAATAGCCGTAGAGTAGCTATGGAGGTGTAAAATGTTAGCCAACAAAATCAAGAAAGATATAACAGCACTGCCGGGTGAAGACTTGGAGGAAGTAGAAGATTTCATTAAAACATTGAAAATAAAGAAAGATATAAAGAAAACTCAGGGGAAGAAGTCGCATAATATTTTTAATGTGATATTAGATTCTGCAATGGATATGGGCATCAAAGATCTGGCACGTAATCATGATCACTATCTTTATGGCACTGAAAAGCGGTAATGATACGAAAGGTCTTTGTGGATACAAGTTATGTATTAGCCCTTTTTAACACTTCTGATGAATTTCACTCGAAGGCAGTAGAACTAAAATATCTAACTAGTACACCAAACACAGTTATAACCACAGAAGCAGTACTGTTAGAAATAGGTAATGCCCTTTCTAAACAAAATCTCCGTCAAAAATGTTCTGATTTTATTAAAGGTTTTTATGAAACTGAAAATATTCAAGTTATTCCAATAACGACTGCACTTATCAAAGAAGGGCTTGAGTTTTTTGATAAAAGGCATGATAAAGAATGGGGTCTTATTGACTGCATTTCATTTGTAGTGATGAAAAAACATGGCATAAGATATGCCCTTGCTGCTGATGACCATTTTATTCAGGCTGGATTTAAAGCACTTTTGTTGGAGGAATAATTATGCTACCTGAAAAACTCCGCAGAATAGACGACACAAAGATAGAGGTTCCCGATGATTACAAAGAGGGGATGCGGGTCAAGGGGATCATCTATGTTGACGATGTCCTTGAGAAAGATCTCGAGTCCCAGTCCATCGGCCAGGTGGCAAATGTCGCAACGCTTCCGGGAATTGTCAGTGCGTCAATGGCAATGCCCGATATTCACACAGGTTACGGATTTGCGATTGGCGGCGTTGCAGCCTTTGATATTGATAACGGCATAGTCTCACCGGGGGGTGTAGGGTATGACATTAATTGCGGTGTCAGGCTCTTAAGAAGTAATCTCAAAAAAGAGGATGTCGTTCCAAAACTGAAGGACCTTGTCTCAATCCTTTATAATGAAATCCCTTCGGGCGTAGGTTCAAAAGGAAAGATTCGGCTTATGCCGGATGCTGAAAGAGAATTACTGCTTAAAGGAGCGAGATGGGCTGTAGAGCGGGGTTATGGGGACGCATCCGATCTCGAAAGGATCGAGTCCGGAGGATGTATTGACGGCGCAGATCCGGATCTCATAAGCAAGAAGGCATACGAAAGAGGGAGGGCACAACAGGGAACGCTGGGTTCGGGTAATCACTTCCTTGAGGTTCAGCATGTGGATGAGATATACGATGAAAAGGCCGCTGATGCACTTGGCCTGTTTATCGGGCAGATAACGGTGATGATTCATACAGGCTCCAGGGGTTTCGGTCATCAGGTATGTACTGACTTTCTTGAGGTAATGGAGAGGGCTGTGAGCAAATATAATATTACATTGCATGATAAGGAACTTGCCTGTGCACCATACAATAGTCCGGAGGCGCGGGAATATCTTGCTGCAATGAGGGCAGCAGCAAATTATGCATGGGCAAACAGACAGTGCATCATGCACTGGACAAGAGAGGCATTTCTTAATTTTTTCAGGACGACACCGAGGGATCTGGGGATGAGCCTGATCTATGACGTTGCGCATAACATTGCAAAGATCGAAGATCATACTGTTAATGGTAAAAAGAGAAGACTTGTAGTACATAGAAAGGGTGCTACGCGGGCATTCCCACCCGGACATCCTGAACTTCCTGACATATATAAGCACACAGGCCAGCCTGTCCTGATCCCCGGAGATATGGGGAGGGCGTCATTTGTTCTGATAGGCACTGAAAAGGCGATGAGCGAGACATTCGGTTCAACGTGTCATGGTGCAGGGAGGGTAATGTCAAGACATCAGGCAATAAAGAGGGCAAAGGGACGAGCTATCTGGCGTGAGATGGAAGACATGGGTATCATAGTACGCTCCGCGGGTAGGGCAACACTTGCAGAAGAGATGTCGGAGGCATACAAAGACATCTCTAATGTCGTTGATGTAGTTCACAGGGCAGGTATATCGAGAAAAGTTGCAAGGCTCAGACCATTAGGGGTCGTTAAAGGGTAATGGTCAGCGGAATGTTGGAAATCATCAGGAGTGTATCTGAAATATTCAAAGAAAAGGGGTTAAAACTTTCTATTGCCGAATCATGCACAGCCGGCCTTATCAGTCATTACATAACAATGCTTCCCGGTGCAAGCACCTTTTTTGAGGCAGGTGTCGTTACTTATTCTACCTCAGCAAAGAAGGGTATTTTAGGAATATCATCCGGTACCATTTCGTCTTATGGAGTGGTAAGTGAGGAAACGGCAAAAGAGATGGCCGAAAAGATGAGGCTGCTGACAAACACAGACTACGCCCTTTCCACTACAGGAAATCTCGGACCCGATGTGCTTGAAGGAAAGGAAGCAGGGCTTGTTTATATTGCCGTAAGCATGCACGGAAAAACATTCGTAAAGGAATTAAGGTTAAAGGGACAAAGACAGGAGATCAAGGAAAAGGCGGCTCTTTCAGCCCTCGAATTTCTTCTCGATATAGTAAGAGGTTAAATAATCAGTAAATAGCCAACGTCATAAATCTAATGAAAGTAGGTTCTTTGTACAAAGGGGTTTATCGAGAAGATAGAGATAGAAGAAGGGATCATTTTAACTTCTGAATAAAATCTTTAGCTGTCTTGAAGGCGCCTTTAACGGTTTCTACGGTGTGGAGGTTACCCCTATAATATCCTGCAATGTGAAGTTCGTCATAGACGTCATCAAACTGCCTTAGTAATTTTCCGTTATGCACCGATACATACTTCTGTAACGCCTTCCTGTATTCCTCAACTTTTTTTGGAAGTTCTTTCTTCGTAAGTCCTTTCATTAGCAAATGTTCCTCTATAGCCTTCAAGACTCCAAGATAAGCTACACCACAGGCAGATTTAACATATTTATCATCTACATATCGGTTATCCTCGATAGATGACCTATTGAGAAGTTCCTTTGCATTTGCAACGTATCTTAAAGGCTCTTTCATGTTTTCATTATATCAAAGGCTCTAAAAAGTTAGCAATATTGCTGCAAAGGGGTTTATTGAGAAGATCAGGCAAGCCCTCATTTTTCTTAAGCATCCCAAAGCTACACCTTTGAGAATGTCCTATTCAAAAGCCGAAGGGATTTTTTGATGAGTATGCCGACCTTTTATAATCTTGCAAAACCTTTGTTTAATAATTTCAATAACAGAGGTGTTTTTGAGTTTATGAATCATACGGAAACGGCTATAGCGGGTTCTTCGATGATTTCTATTTTGTCGGAGGGCAGTGGGAGTCCCTCACCTGCATCAATCATATCTTCTATATATATCTCTGCTGCATCTTTTATGTTTTCTAATGCCTCCTGCCGGGAATATCCCCAACTAGAACATCCGGGTAGCGAAGGGATCGAGACACTCCATCATCCATCATCTTCTTCTTTCAGGACAACCTTTAAAACAAGGGTCTTCATTTCTGACCTCCCATTAGCGTTAATATTTGCCTCAAAAATGAACCTCCCCGCCGCAGAGACCTCTTTGGCAAAGAGGGGTTAGGGGAGATTTATTGAAAATTTATTTATTCAAAAATCCCCCTTCATCCCCCTTTGCCAAAGGGGGAATATAAGGACACCCCACAGCAGAGACTGTGGGGTATTGAAAATTTAATAAAGAGCATATCAGCTATTCTGACGGTAACGATGACCTCAAGTACGCTACAAATGCATCGGGTTTATGGGTAACATCCACGGTTGAGACAGGATATGTAGGGGACACCTTTATAGCAGTAGACTCTAACAACAAGGTTCATATCAGCTATTCCGGGATCAGTTATTTATATGACAGTATCCTCGCTTCAGCCAACTCTTTTTTGAGCCTGTAGTTTTCTATCTCTACATCCGTCAGCGGTCTGTGGTTTTTCCCCACTTCTCCAAGTTTACCTGCCTTATATGCCTTCACCCAGTTGCTTAGGGTTGTTGACGACAGCGATAGCCGCTTGGCCGCCTCATGCACTGACAACCCTTCCTCATTCACAAGCTTTACTGCCTCCTGCCTAAATTCCTTTGTGTACCTTCCATACAGTAACCTTTCCATCTTGACACCTCCAGTTAGTTATTTTAACCTTCTTTTGGTGTCCACTTTTCCTATCCTACCTCACTCTGGATTCCGCATCCCCCGATCGGAGTCGAGGGCTGGCAAGTGCGGAATGACGCATTATATTAGTTTTCAGTTTTGATACCTCGCAGCGTGCAGCGGGGTAGTTCATTATAGGGGTAAATTCTCTAAATTCTGCTATAATAAGCCACTGAAAAAAGAGAGGAAAAGGTAATAATTTGAGCAAGGCAGAAAAGTTAATAGAGAAGATCAAAGAGAACCCAAAGCATGTCCATTTTGATGACATGGTTAAGACATTAAAAACAAGAGGATATGATATAATAAACACTAAGGGAAGCCATTATTCTTTCTCTAATGGTGAAACGACTTTAACTATAGTGAGACCACATGGCAGTAATAAATTTTGTCATGTGCAAGACGTAAGGGCGGTGATACGGCTATGTTTACAATAGAAGATTATGAGATAGTAATATTCCCTGAACCTGACAAAGATGAGCATTGGCTTTATGTTAGATTCCCTGATATCCCTGAAATTATTACAGGGGGAAGCACTATAGACGAAGCGATCAAGAATGCTAAAGAGGCATTTGAATGCCATAGAGAAGCATTACAAAAACAAGGCAGGCAATTACCTCAACCGACAAAGTCGTATGTTGCCGCATAAAGAACATACTTCCTGCCGGCAAACCGTCCTAAAATGAACCTCCCCGCCGCAGAGACGGCGGGGTATCAAAAAAATAACTCTTTGGCAAAGAGGGGTTAGGGGAGATTTATTGAAAATTTATTTATTCAAAAATCCCCCTTCATCCCCCTTTGCCAAAGGGGGAATATAAGGACACCCCACAGCAGAGACTGTGGGGTATTGAAAATTTAATAAATCTTCCTATTTTTTAATCGTTATTGGCAGATACGATACAAGCTATAACCTACTCGATGATGATTCTTTTGCATTCACCGTCACAAGTTCGACTTCCAAATCCGGCGGAACTCACGATTGGGGTGTATCGGGATTGCCGGACAAATAGATTCGTTCGATTATCTGATTTTAGGGCAAGGGGAAGGGCGGAAAAGCCCTTCCCCTTTTTCGTCTGAATTTTTTGACGCCTTATCTTTCTGTCTGATATAATTCAGAGGCGTTTTGGATAACATCATGTCGGATAATATTCCTGAGGATATAAAAGACGAGATAGAAAAGCTCGCTAAGGAACTTAATTATCACAGCTATCGCTACTATGTTCTCGATTCGCCCGTTATCTCCGATGCCGAATATGACAGGCTGTATCGCCGGTTAAAGGAACTCGAAGATGACTACGATTATGTCCGGCCTGATTCCCCTACGCAAAGGATCGGTGCCCCTCCCCTTGAAAAGTTCGAGAAGGTAAAACATACGGAACCGATGCTTTCGCTCGATAACGCATTTTCATACGACGAGGTAAAAGAATTCGATAGAAGGATAAAGAGACTCCTCGATACGGATGAGGAGATCGAATATACGGTAGAGCCGAAATATGACGGGCTCGCTATCGAACTGACATACAGGAACGGATTACTTTTCAGGGCGTCTACCAGAGGCGACGGTTATGAGGGCGAGGATGTTACTCAAAATATAAAGACCATAAGATCCGTCCCTCTGAAAATCGAGGCAGTCAAGATTCCAGAAGAGATTGATATCAGGGGGGAAGTTTACATAGACCTCGATGAATTCGAAAAATTGAACAGGCAGAGAGGAGAAAAGGGCGAGCCGTTATTTGCCAATCCGAGAAATGCAGCAGCCGGTTCGGTTCGCCAGCTTGACCCTTCGATAACAACCACCAGAAGGCTTTATCTATCATGCTATGGGATAGGAACGGTTAAGGGAATAAATTTCAAAAGTCAGTCTGAGCTTATCAAATGGCTTAAAGGATCGAGATTCCCGACCCCTGCGAAGGTTGAGATCGCAAAAGGAATAGATAAAGTCATCACTGCTATAAAGGAGTTCGAAGAAAAGAGAGGAGATTTCTCTTTTGAGACAGACGGGGCAGTTATAAAGGTGAATGACTTCAGACTTCAGCAGAGATTGGGAGTAAAGACGAGAGAGCCGCGGTGGGCCATAGCTTATAAATTTCAGGCTCATCAGGGGACGACAAGGATAAAAGAGATTCACGGGAGTGTCGGCAGGACAGGCGTCATTACGCCCTTTGCAGTTTTCGAGCCGGTAAGGATAGGGGGTGTTACGGTATCCCGTTCCACACTTCATAACTGGGATGAGATCGAAAGAAAGGATATAAAGATCGGTGATACCGTTGTTGTCGAAAGGGCTGGAGATGTCATCCCTCATGTTATCATGGTCATTAAGGAAAAAAGAACCGGCGATGAGAAGAAATTCCCGATCCCGGAGAAATGTCCTGCATGCGGTTCGAGGGTTGTGAGGGAAGAAGGCGAGGTAGCAGTCAGATGCGTTTCGCTTCACTGTCCTGCACAGGTTCGGGAGAAGATCATCCATTTTGCATCGAGAGGCGGGATGGACATCGAAGGACTCGGGGAAAAAAATGTAGAACTCCTTTACTCGAGGGGTCTTATCAAACACTTTGAGAATATTTATAAATTAAAAAAGGGCGACCTCCTTGAACTGCCGAGGTTTGCGGAAAAATCGGCACAGAACCTTATAGATGCTATCGAGAGGTCCAAGCATGCAATACTTGCCAAATTTCTCTTTGCTATAGGCATTCTACACGTAGGCGAGTATGCTGCAAAGCTGCTCGCAAAAAATTTTAAGAGGCTGGAAGACCTGTATAAAGTTACCCCTGAAACGATTATCGAGATCAAACAGATGGGTGAAAAGATCGCCTTCTCGTTATCTGCTTTTTTCAATGACGGGAAAAATATAAAGACCCTCGAATCCCTTAAATCACTCGGCCTGAATATAACCAATCAGGATTTTGTCTCAAGTAAGACAGCAGAGAAGTCTCTCGCCGGTTTGACATTTGTAATTACCGGCATACTGCCTAAATCGAGGAAAGAGGTTGAAGACCTTATCGAGGCAAACGGCGGGCATACATCCTCTGCTGTATCGGCAAGCACGAGTTATCTTATTGTCGGGGAAGACCCAGGATTGAAACTCGAAAAGGCAAAGTCATTGGGGGTTAAAACGATCTCATATCCTGAGTTATCGAAGCTGATAGAAAAAAACCAAAAAATCCAACGTTGTTCTGATGGACAAATTAATCTTTGATCGGATTTTCAATGCCCCGCCGTCTCTGCCGCGGGAAGTATCATAAGACGGCTTAAATGAGGCGGTACGATTGGTTAAGGGAAGTTGAAAAAAAATCCTGATGGTAGCTATTCGATAACCTGAATAGTATGAAGGGTGATTTTAAATCTGTGAATCAAAAGAATTCCTGCTTGATATTTTATTGAATATAGGGAAAAATAAACTTAAATATGACAGCACATGAGGTGAATTATGGAAGAAAGAATTAAAGTGAGTCCCAATATCCACTTTGGGAAACCATGCATTGCAGGTACCAGAATAACGGTTCAAAATGTTCTTGAACTCGTTGCAGATGGGCTTTCGTTTGGGGAGATAATCCGGGACTATTATCCGGAATTAACAATAGAAGATATTAAAGCATGCATTAAATATGCTGTCAGCATTATTGCATCTGAGGACATACATATATCGGCGTCGGCATGAAACTCTTGCTCGACCAAGACGTTTATACCGTAACCGAACGTTTCTTAAGAGACATTGGGCATGATGTTGTTACTGCAAAAGAGATAGGTTGCTCTCAATCCGCAGATTCTGATCTGATCGTCAAAGCACAAGAACAAGGGCGCATACTTGTTACAAGAGATAGAGATTTTGGCAATCTTGTTTTTGTAAAGGGATTAAATGCGGGAATCATATATTTGCGTGTTTTGCATTCGACGCTTTCTAAATAAATTTTCAATAAATCTCCCCTAACCCCTCTTTGCCAAAGAGGGGATCAGAAGGATTCCCGACAAGCGGGAATGACAAAGTACGATTTATTTTTTTGATACCCCGCCGTCTCTGCGGCGGGGAGGTTCATTTCTTTATTCATTTTTCTTGAACTGAGTGTATTATAAGTGTTACACTTCTTACGGAGGTAAAAAAATATGCCGACAAAAAATCCGAGGATTAACGTTGTTTTGGAAAGGCCACTTTTTATAGGGATAGAGCATCTTGCCAAAAGAGACGGTGTTTCATTATCGTTGAAAGTGAGGGACCTTGTAAGAGAGGCGATAGAGATGGAGGAGGATATCGCATTGTCCCGGTTTGCCGAAAAGAGGGAAATATCTTTTAGTAAAAAAAAGGCTCTGAAACACAGCGAGGTCTGGTAATTGCTTTTTGCATTAAGATATCACCCTGATGTCAAGTCGGTTGATCTGCCGTTAATAAATGAAAGACTGAAAAAGAGGATCAAGACCGCAATAGAAATACGTCTTATGACAGCCCCGCATCTATATGGCGAGCCCTTGCGAAAGACCCTTAAGGGTTATTGGAAGTTAAGGGTAGGTGATTATAGGGTTGTATTTAAAATCGTTGGAGACGAAATTCGGATACTCGGTATTATTCACAGGAAAGAGGTTTATAAAAGGATTGAAAAGAGGCTGAGCGAATAGATGTTTATATTACAGAAGAAGGTGATGGTGTAGGATGTGCGAAATAATCGAGAAGAAGGTTTTGTGGGAAGGGAAATTCCTGAGGTTTTTACAGGTGGGATACCGTGACTCTTCCGGCTCTATAAGAAATTGGGAAACGTTTGAGAGGGTAAATTGTAACGGTGTTGTTGCGATCGTGCCGGTCACGGATAAAGGAGAAGTACTTATCATCCGGCAATACAGGCCTGCTGTTGACGGCTATGTAATAGAATTTCCTGCAGGGCTTAATGATAAGGGAGAATCGCTCGAAGATGCGGCAAGGAGAGAGCTTATCGAAGAGACGGGATATTCGGCAAAGGAGTTGATATTTCTTGCAGAGGGGCCTATATCCTCCGGTGCTTCCGGAGAGATCCTGACCGCATATCTTGCAAAAGGGCTTGAGTTTAAAGGAATAGATCAAAGAGATGAGACTGAGGATATAGAGGTCTTCCATATCCCCATAAATGAATTAGCCGATAAACTATCTTCCCTGAGAGCCGGGGGGAACTACATTGATCTCAAGGTCATGGGACTGATGGAGATGGCAAAAAAGTATCTTTAAGAGAGAACTTGTTGTCATTGTATTTGAAAGAGATTATAGCAACGGATTTTTATTATATGTTGACAAAATGCAATAAATTATGTACATTAAATATGTGGAGATAATATGTTGAAAACAGACAAGGTAAAAACGCATGTGATATTCCCTTCCGAACTTATCGAAGCTATAGACAAAAGCGTAGGAGGTAGAAAACGCAGTAAATTTATCGTCGAGGCAACAAAGGAAAAGCTTGAGGAATTGAAATTACGGCAGGCATTGGAGGTTGCCGCCGGCTCGTGGAAAGATCAAAACCACCCTGATCTTAAAACTCAGAAGGATATAAGGGCTTATCTTAAAAAAACACGAGAAATTACAGATAAGAGGATAAGACGATTCAGTGAATGATTATCTTCTTGATTCCGACGTCATAATCTGGTTTTTAAGAGGCAGGGAAGAAGTAGTAACCTTGGTAAAAGACATTGCAAGGGAAAAGTTATTGGGATGCTCGCCATTATCAATAATCGAGATAAGACTTGGGATGAAGAAAGGCGAAGAAGATGCGACAAACCTTTTCTTTGACGCAATAAAGGTCTGGGAAATAGACAAAGAAATTGCCGATGAGGCTGCAAATTATATCGTGAGTCTTAAGAAAAAGGGTGTGACCTTAGATTTTGTGGATGCTACCATAGCTGCAACCTGTAAACTCAAGAATCTAACATTAATGACCGATAATATTGACCACTATCCGATGCAAGACGTGAGAAAATATAAAATGCCTGATTTAACTATGTAATCCATTACACAATCCTGAAAACGAATTGCATAGTTAACGGAGTTTCTGCTTAAAAAACCTAATATTTTCAGTTGACTAAAAGTGGGTATGTGGATTGCTTAATATTAAAGTGTCATTCCGAACAAAGTGAGGAATCTCGATGTCGTGACATTGTTACGGCGTAACGAGTTACGGTTTTTAGGGTATAATTTTATTAAACAGTGAATGGGTTTCAGTGAAGAGATAAAAGAAAAAGTTCTTTCTCATATTGAGTGGGTAGTCTTAAGTTCCCCTCTAAAAAGAGGGGCAGGGGTGTGTTTAAAAGGAGGAGAAATAAATGGTTATTTATATTATTCTTGCAGCGGTTATAGTTATGGCTATCTTTGCTCTAATAATTTCTTATAAAGAAGACCACCCTAAAAAGAAAGGGTCATAACAGGTATTAGATTGGCTATTAATTGTGAGGTGTAAAGATGAAAAAGACAGCTATAAGCCATCAGCTTTCAGCACTTTTAAGAATTTTTAATTGTCCCTATTTAAAAAATGCATCGTGCATCATGCATCGTGTATCGTGCAGTTTTACTGTCTACTGTTTTTAGCTGTTTACTGTTTCTATTGTTGCCTTCCGTTTCCTTTGCCGCTCCGCAGATGTCGGATTACTGCTACCTCACCCCGTTCGTTACGGACCCGAATACACCGCCAAAGGTAATGTAGTTTATGAGAATGGCAACTGAGATCATTCATTGATATTTTGATTTCAACTGCTGTCCGCCTTTCAATATGGTATAATTGTCTGTATTAAAAAGGTCTCAACACAAGGATTTATGCCCAGAAAAGTTGACTTTGTGGTTATTTTTGATAATGAAGTAAGAAAGCGGCATTATCATGAGACCGAGAAGGGCAAAGTTCTATATTTTGTTGTTCAATTGGAAGTAAGGGTTAAAAACGATTGGAAAGTAGCAGTAAGATATGATTGCTCGCATGGTTTTTCGCACATGGATAAATACGATACAAAAGGGAATAAAACCAAGGAGACATTAAATCTAAGTTTTGAAACTGCCTTAACTTACGGGGATTGGGATATTAATAAAAATTGGCTAAGCTATAAAAAAGAATTCCTGAAAGGAGAAAACAATGAGTAACTATGCCGATTTTTTGGCAATGGTTTCAACAGAATTCCATAGATATCTAATGGAAAATGAGATGTTTGCCGAAAAAATACCGACAAATGCACTGGTTATATTTCAGATTGAAGGAGAAAACGATTTTAATAAATGGCATAAAGAGACTTCCCTGAGAAATAGGGAGGCAGAACAGCCAATAGTTTATGTATATGTAAAAAAATGGCGGGAGCACTCGTTAATCGAAGAAATAGATATGGAAGAGGTGGCAGCATAAAAAGATGATCCTGCCGCAGTTTTCTATGTAATCCATTACACAATCCTGAAAACGAATTGCACAATTAGCCGAAGTTTCTATCAAAAAACCTAATATTTTCAATGGGCTAAAAGTGGTATATGGATTGCTTAATATTTGTGGATTGCTTAATAAATTCAGGTATAATTACTTTATAATCTCTGAGGTGTGAATATGAAATATATTAAAGACAACTGTCAGCAATCAGCTTCCAGCACTTTCAAGACTCTTAAATGGTCGCTGTTCCTATTTAAAAAAGAATTCCTTTATGAGGAAGGCAGTGATACCGATGAGATTTAAGATAACGATGATGTATAATCTATCAAAGCGTTTGTTGATGCTGTCACTCATAGAATCAAAGCGTTTGTTGATGCTGTCACTCATTGTAATACTGAATTTGTATAAATCATCAATCCGTTTATTGATTCTATCATCCATTGAATCAATACGTTTATTGATTGTGACAAGCTCTCCCTTTACCTCCCTGATCTCATTATGCATCAGGTCAAGCTCTCTGAAGAGAAAGGCAAAGGGGTCTGCCTTATATACTATTTCTTCTTTCTTTTCTACATCAGTCGCCATAATTAAAGTCTATAGGAGGGGCTTATGTTTGTCAAGAGTTTAGCTATCAGCCATCAGCTTTCAGCACTTTCAAGACTTTTAAATGGTCGTTGTCCCTATTTTCTACATTTTATGGAGGGCTTAACTTACTATGAAAGCTACCGTTAAAAAAGAAGGACTTCTGATTCCCAGAAGGTTTTTGAAGGGAATAGAAAAAGTGGAGATTAAATTGGAGAGAGATAGGCTTGTTATTTTCCCGCTTAGGGTGAAGGAGGATCCTATTTTTACTTTAGGGAAGCATCCGGGACGCAGCGGGGTAAAAGATGCATCTATTAATCATGATAAGTATATCTATGAAAGGGATTAGAGGATGCAGCATTTTTTTCTTGATACTCTACTGCTCTCAAGTCCGATACTCGAAATGGTTCATATATCGCAAGAGGATTTTGAGAACGGCTGGACGATGTTTAAAAAATACATGGATAAGGGCTTCTCTTTTACAGACTGTGTGAGCTTTACAGTTATGGAACAGATGAGCATCAAAGAAGTGCTAACGTTTGATGAGCACTTCAGGCAGATGTCATTTGTGTCATTGCCATTTTGAAGAGCGATTAAATGAGGTGTGAAGATGAAATATATTAAAGACAGCTATCAGCAATCAGCTATCAGCACCTTCAAGACTTTTAAATGGTCGCTGTCCCTATTTAAAACCTTAAAGGAGGCAAAAGGATAATGCAAAAAGCGCTGGAATGTTTAGGTGAAATAATGAAGGATGGCCATATCAATATTCCGGAAAATGAAAAACAGGGTTTAAATTGGAAAGCTGGAAACAAGATAAGGCTTATTATACTGAGTGAAGATACATCCCCGGTAGGTCTATTGCAACGGTTGCAGGGGAAAGGGCTTATAAAAGCTCCAACTAAAGAAGGTATAAAATCATTAAATAAACGAAAAACCATCTATGTTAAAGGTGAACCTGTATCTGAAACCGTCATAAAACTTCGAGGAGAGAAGTGAACTATTATATGGATGCCAGCGCCGTAGTGAAACTCTATATAGAAGAAGCCGGGTCAGAGAGGATAAGGGAGATTGTCTTTTCTGAGAGTAATAATGTTTTTATATCCAAAATAACCGCTGCCGAAGTTGCGGCAGCTTTCTCCCGAAGACAAAGAATGAAGGACATAACAGAAGAGAATTATGGTGAAGTATTTGCTAATTTTCTATTGGATTACGAGAGATTATTTGCAAGATCCGAAGTGACTGATTCAGTTATTGCTATTGCAATTGAATTAACAAGAAAACAATTTTTAAGGGGTTATGACTCTGTCCAGTTATCTTCTGCTATTACATTGAACACCGAGATTAATGAAAGGTTAACATTTATATCGGCTGATGTTGAGTTAAATAATGCAGCAAAAACTGAAGGTCTGGCAGTAGAGTATTTATAGGAGATTAGAGGAGAAATGATAAACTCTCAAGTTTTAGA
>JACQXD010000114.1 GCA_016208875.1 Nitrospirota bacterium | reverse complement strand
TTAATTCGATAAGTTCTTTCTATTTTAGTCCAAACCGGATAACAGGTGAAGTGGTTATCAATGAACAGGATACATTGGTCTTAAATCAGAATTATCATCCGAGCTGGCAAACGAATAAGGGTTTGATAGAAGATTATAACGGATTACTTTCGGTTAGACTTGAGGGAAAAGGAAGTTATTCGGTTAAATTGAATTATGTACCGAAAACTTTCTATATCGGATTGATAATTAGCATAGTCGGTTTTGCGTATTTGCTTTATCACTTTTTCAAACCGAAAAATAAACAACGCTTTTTGTAACTCGACAATGTGCCCGTTATCGCAATTTGTAGAATGAAATACTATATTATTCTGATATTGCTTGTTATAATTGCATTTGCAAATTCGCTTCAAAACTCATTCGTATGGGATGATCATGGGATGATCGTAAATAATCCAATGATCGTTCTTCCTTTTAAAGAAATCCCGTCTATCTTTATGAGGCCGTTATGGAATACCGGTACACAAGACGTGCAGGTTTACTATAGACCTGTTTTAAACTTATACCTTGTATTGAATTATAAACTCTGGGGACCGAGTCCATTAGGTTTTCACCTCGTAAACATTATGCTTCATCTGATCAATGCAATACTTCTTTATAAAGTGGGATTGCTTTTATTTGGCAACGATAATATCACCCGCCCCTTCATCCCCTCCCATCGAGGGAGGGGAACAGAAGATGAACCCTCTCCCTCTGTGGGAGAGGGCAAGGGTGAGGGGAGATTTTCGGATATACAGCTTATATCCATCATTGCAGCATCTATCTTTGCCGTTCATCCCGTTCATAATGAACCGGTCGGCAGACCTGTAGCAGGCGGAGAGTCTCTTTTGGGTTTTTTTATAATCCTGTCCCTCTACTTTTTTTTGAAGGAGAGAAGGTATCTTTCTCTATTTTCTTTTTCACTTGCATTATTATCTAAGGAATTTACAGTGATGTTTCCATTCTCACTCGTGACCCTTGCAATCCATAAAAAAGGGATAAAACGAGGCATAGTTGAAATAATCCCTTATATGATACTTGTCGGTTTATATCTCATATTAAGGATGATGGTTGTCGATAGTGTTTTTGGAAACCCCATAGTACAGCCGATATTTGCACGGATACTGACGATGGCAGTGGCAACATTCGATTACCTCAGACTCCTTTTGGTACCTTATCCGATAAACCCTTTTTACCCGGCAAGGTGGTATGAATCGATACTCGAACCGAAGGTTCTGCTTGCAATAATTATTTTAATAGCGATCGTTTTTCTCACTTTTAAAACAAGAAGAGATAAAACGATGCTTTTCCTATTGTTATCTCCGTTCATTATGCTTGCACCTGCCATATGGAGGGTTAATGCTTTTTGGGCAGGTCCGGATCAGGTATATATTGCCGAGAGGTATCTCTATGTGCCTGCGATGTTTTTTTTATTGTTTATACCCGCAGCTATTATGAAAATTGCAGGTAATAGGGTGAAGAAATATCTGATAACCGGATTGTTGGCGGTTATGCTAATATTCATAAGTATAACCGTGTCCTCCAATACGATATGGAGAGATGATCTCACCTTTTTCAGCAAAATTGTGAGGGAGTCCCCCGGCGCCGTCTTCGCTCATAATAATCTCGGCATAGCTTTAAGAGCCAAAGGATTAATCGACAAGGCAGAAGATCATTTCCGGATTTCTATGGAATTGGACCCTTATTATTCAGAGCCGTACATCAATCTCGGTAATATCTATTTTTACGATAAAAACTTGCCCTCTAAGGCAAAAGAACTTTATAAAACCGTATTAATGCTGAAACCCGATTCCGCGGATACCCATAATATTCTGGGTTATGCTTATCACAAGGAAGGCTGGATAGATAAGGCTATAGAACATTATCTAATTGCTATAAAGTTGAAACCGAATTATCCGGAAGCACACAATAATCTCGGTATTGCCTACTCTGAGAAAAACCGGATAGATAAAGCTGTGGAACATTATCTAATTGCTATAAAATTGAAACCAAATTATCCGGAAGCCTATTATAATCTCGGAGTGCTTTATAAAAACAATGGGATGCTCGATGCGGCTATAACCAATCTTCAGGCCGCTGTAAGACTAAAACCGGATTATTCTAAGGCTCATTATTATCTCGGCGATGCTTATTTTGCCAAAGGATGGAATGACGCGGCTATAAGACATTACAATATGGCAGCAAACGGCACTAAACCATAGTTTTAACATTTATGTCTCATGAGCATTGAAACCATGTTCTGACTACAAAGTTATTTCTTTTATATGAATACTCGCCTCCATACACAAGCACGCCTGTCCCGGCTGTATTTCCCTTAAGAGACATGTAATATCTCAGCCCATCAAAAAATGTCCCGGCTATTGTTTCTCCTGATTTTATCTCGACGGGTATAAGCCTTTTACCGATATCGACAACTATATCAACTTCGTGTCCCGTCCTATCTCGCCAGTAATACAGCGGCGGCACTTGGCCGAGATGAGAAAATGTCTTATAAAGTTCCGATAAGACAAAGCTCTCAAATATAGAACCTCTCAATGGATGAATCAAAACGTCTGCCGGTTCTCTTATTCTGAGGAGATAACAGAGCAGCCCTGAATCGAGAAAATAAAGCTTTGGGCTTTTTATGAGTCTCTTTGAGAAATTCGCGTAGTGAGGCGGAAGGAGGTATACGATAAACCCTGCTTGAAGTACGGACAGCCATTGTCTTGCTGTGGTATGAGAGATTCCGCAGTCTGCCGAAAGGGATGACAAATTAAGTAGTTGTCCTGTCCTTCCGGCGCACAGCCTTACAAATCTCTGGAATGCATCGAGATTGCCGATATTTATTATATCCCTCACATCTCTTTCCACATAGGTTCTGTAGTAAGCAGAAAGCCAATCATGAGCATCGAGTTTTTTATCGTGTATTCTCGGATAAAGTCCCCGGTATAGTAAGATTTCAAGACTGAGTTGAGGCTGTTTTTTTATTTTTGAAAGTGTATCGAAAGTATAGGGATTCAGAGGTTTTCTCCTGCTCAATTCGGAAAGACTAAAAGGTAAAAGATGTACAATCGCCGACCTCCCTGCAAGGGTCTGACTAATCTTATGCATTAGATGAAACTGTTGAGAGCCTGTAAGGATAAATTTCCCCGGAGAATCATCTATATCCACTATGCCCTGAATATACGAAAGCAATTGAGGTGTTTTCTGTATCTCATCGAGGATAACGCCCTTAGTAAACCTTCTTAAAAATCCCTTTGGATCATTTGTCGCAAATTCTTTTTCATCAGGGTCTTCGAGACTTACATAGTTATATCCCTTAAACACCATCCGGGCAAGTGTGGTCTTGCCGGATTGTCTTGGTCCTGTGATGGAGACAACAGGGAATTTCTTTGAGAGCGAGATAAGCTTGCTGGAAAGTGTTCTTTTTATCATAAGGTTATTATAGATAGAAGAAAGAACCATGTCAAATTGAAAGTTAAACCTTCAATTTGATAATAAGGTATTCGTATTCCTTTACCTACGGCGATCTGTTCACAATGGAAGATGGCAGGCAGCTTTAACGGAGAAGATACTATTTTGCTCTGGAAATAACATTTTTTTTGACTTTTATCACATTTTTTTGTACATTAAATAATGTTAAATAAGATATTTAGTTCTTTTTGGTCTACGAGAGTTGCCTTAGTCTTACTGATCTTAATCTTCGTTTCCTGTGTTATCGGGGCAATTTTACCCCCTAACGTAGGACATGAGGCTGTCTTTTCTTCCTTGTGGTTTAATCTTTTATTAGTCCTTTTAATAGTTAATATTATTTTCTGTGTATTTAAGCGAATAAATATCCTTCGCCTGTCTCAGATCGGGACAACAATCTTTCATTTAGGCCTTGTTTTACTCTTCGTTGGTGTAGTTTACGACCGGTTGTTTTTTTTTTGAAGGCGCAATTCGTCTTACCGAAGGGGAGACTCTAAGCTGTGCCGAGCGTGACAGTTATGATCTGGTAAGAATGGGGCGTTTCTTTGAAATCTCAAAACTTAGAAATCTTGGAGAAATTTATTTTCATAAGCTTCATCCTTCCTATTGGGTAGAAGGGAAGGATAAAGGGGTAGCCTATGAGATTGCCCTCGGTGAGGACGTTCAACAGGAAAGAAAGAAGATAGTTTATGTGAACAACCCTCTGAAGTATAAAGGGTTTGAATTTTATCGTGATAAAGAAGGTTATTCTCCATTATTTGTATTACGGGATAAGCATGAAAGGGTACTTTACGGTGCCTATATGCCGATGCAGAGTATTAAGAAGAAAGATGGAACTTATCTTTATAGGAGTGGAACTGCTACAGCCCCCGGGAGTTTCGATTTTCCTCAAGACACCGAGATACCGCCCATTTTTAGATTGAAGACAACATATTATCCTGATAAGGGAAAAAAGACGACCGGAGAGGTTTTTCTTGAGGTAATAGAGAACAAGCCAAACAATCCTGAACGCGTTCCGGAATGGGAAGATAAGCTTTTTAAAGGGAGGGCGGCATTCGGGGAGAGGATTAAGGTGGGAGATTTTTTCCTTGCTATGGAAGATGTGCGTTATTGGACGAGTATGAATGTGAATTATCGTCCGGGATTCACAATAATCTTTGCCAGTTTTTGGGTTATATTCGGAGGGATAATTGTGACCACTCTTATCAAGATGGTGAAGGGAATTAAGGGAAGAAACTAAGTATAAGTATGTTAAAGTCAAACCTATGTTCCCCCTTTGGAAAAGGGGGATGAAGGGGGATTTTAGGATAAATAGATTCATAAAATCTCCCCTAACCCCTCTTTGCCAAAGAGGGGTATTTTCGGACATAACAGAAAAGAGGTATTCTCGGTGAACGGCGATGAATTAAGTCTTGAAGAAGTTGCAAAGAAATATCCGGATTTTCCGCGCATAATAATTCGTAAGATAGATACTGCATTACGCGGGGTTACCTTTACCGAACGCGCATTGGAAAGGGCAAAGGAGGAAGACGCCCTGTACGATGCCTCTGGTGATCTCGGTAAAAAAACTTCGAGGCCGGTTCTCGGCGGGGCACTGTTCAGGGATGGGACAGTGGTTTTGGGTCTTGAGGATTTGTATCTGCAATTCCCTGAAAAATTTATAAGAAGAGGTAGCCCTTATACCCTCGATGTGGTTGACGGGAGGGTATGGCTTTTAGACGGCGATAAGCCTGTTGAGGAGGTCTTTTTTGTTCCTGTCCCCGCGTATTTCGGTAAGAAAACCAGAAGGGGGACGCCGATGTTGAAAATGGCAACCCCACGATTCCCCTGTTGCCTGTTCATCCGTATTTATAATTACTGCCATTTCTGGGAAGAAAAAGATCCTTGTAGATATTGCAGTTTTGTTAAGCAGGATGAAGGCGTCTATACACCTGAAAGTTTAGCTGACCTCCGTGAGACAGTGGACGAGGCATTAAAAGAAGAAGGCCGTTGGACGGTGCTTTTCTTAAGCGGCGGCTCTGACCCGCGGGGAAATTCGGCCTATGAAAATACAGCGAATGAGTATGTTAAGGCATTAAAAACACTTCAGAAGTCCTTTGGAACGGAAAAAGTCTATGCAAGAATAGTTGCCAATGCCTTTCCGAGGGACCAACTGCTCAGGCTTAAGGAGGCGGGAGCAGTAACTTATGAACCGCACATCGAGGTATGGGATGAGAAACTCTTTGAATGGATATGCCCGGGAAAGGCAAAGTATTTCGGCAGGCAGTACTGGATAGACAGCGCGCTATCCGCAGTAGAAATATTCGGCAGGGGTAACGTATGCACCCAGTTCGTAGGTGGAGTTGAACTGGCAGAGCCGAATGGATTTAAGACAATGGATGAAGGGCTTAAGTCCACACTGGAAGGCGTTGAATTTTTTGCAAGGCATGGGGTAGCCTCAAGCTTTTTTATTCTGTGGGTTGTAGGGGGCAGTATATTTTATGCTCAAAAACAAAACCCGGCGCCTCTCGAATATCATGTAAGATTAGCAATGGGTATTCGTGATATTCAAAGAAGGTATAAATTGAGCATGGACTTTAATAATTACCGATGCTCTTCGGGTCGTCCGGATGTGGATCTGGCCAGACTCGATTTTAATAAAATGTGGTAAATAAAATAAAAAATTTTTGGTAGTAATGATAAAATATATTGAATGAAATTCATGCAATGAAATGTCATTCCCGCAATCCTTAAGCGGGAATCCAGAAACAAAAAAGGAACTGGATGTCCGATTAAAAACTTCGGGCATGACAAACGGAAGAAGAATTCTGTGTCAGACACTGAAGGACGGTGTAGGAGTATTTTAAGATGAACGAAAATAATTATGAATTGGGGTTTGAGGAGTTAGCGGCGAAATATCCCGATTTCCCGCGACTATTAATTCGCAAGCTCGATGCAGAACTGCGAGGGGTCACTCTCACCGGGAGGGCATTGGAAAGGGCGAAAGAGGAAGGATCTCTTTATGACGCCTCTGCGGACCTTGGTCAGGAAACTCCCAGGCCGGTGCTTGGCGGGGCGTTATTCAGGGATGGGAGCTGGGTGCTGGGTATGGAGCCTATGTACCTGCAATTTCCCCAGGGATATACACGAAGAGGCAATTCTTATTCCATTGACGTGGTTGATGGGAAATTATGGCTTTTAGACGGTGATGAGCCTGTGGAGGATATCTTCTTTGTGCCTTACCCCGAGTATTTCGGCAAGAAGACCAGCAGGGGGACGCCGATGGTGAAGGTAGTAAGCGCTAGATTACCGGGCCTCTTGTTTATCTATCTCTATAATCGCTGCGATTTTTGGATGAGAAAAATGCCCTGTAAATATTGCAGTTTCCCCACGCGGGTGTTTCGCAGGAAACCCGGGTATACGCAGGAAGGTCTGGACGACCTCTATGAAACAATGAACGAGGCTTTGAAAGAAGATGGAAAGTGGATAAACATTGTATTGCTTGCCGGCTCCGACCTTTCGGGGGATTCCCCCTTTGACAATGAAGTGGGAGAGTATGTCAAGGTCTTAACTACACTGCGGAAATCATTTGGAACGGAAAAAATCTATGCGAAAATGGTTGCCAGTGCTTTTTCGAGAGAACAGATGCTAAGGCTGAGAGATGCCGGTGCTACTACATATCAGCCTCATATCGAGGTTTGGGATGAAAAACTTTTCGAATGGATATGCCCGGGGAAGACAAAATATTTCGGCAGGCAGTACTGGATAGATAGTGCCTTATCTGCCGTTGAAATATTCGGCAGGGGATACGTATGCACGCAATTTGTGGGCGGCGTTGAACTGATGCAGCCGTATGGATTTAAGACCATTGACGAGGCACTGGAATCCACTCTGGAAGGCGCAGAATTTTTTGCAAAAAATGGGGTCGGCCCTATTGCTATCATACATCGCCTTGAAAAGGGTACCGTGTTTTTTTCCCAAAACCAAAAACCCGCTCCACTCGAATATTATGTGAGGCTAATGAAGGGCATCAGCGAGATTCACAGAAAATATAACCTGAGCGTTGATTTCAACAATTACAGGTGTCACCCCACAGGGGATCTCGATAGGCTTCACACAAGCAAGATAACGAATAAGCCCGCTGGCGGAGAGAAGTCATAATGGAATATAATATCTCACATCTTCAAGAAAGTTGGTAAAACTTTATGTCTAAATTGCCGAAGGAAGTACTGGATTTAATCAGCGATTCCGAATCAATTAAGGTTGTCTCTACTGCCGATGAGGATGGCAATCCGCACATTGCTTTCAAAGACAGTTTGACCGTGCTTGACGATGGGAATTTGGCCTTTGGCGAGGAGTTCGAAGGTTCTCAAACCAATGTGAATTTAGTCAGGAGCATATGGTTTAATAAGAATGTGGAATTAACAGTGCGGGATAAACACGGAACGACCTTTAGGATCATAGGGAAACCTTACAGATATGCCCACGCAGGACCTCTGTTTAAGAAATTCTATCTTGCGGAAAGGGAAAAACGGGGGCCGGACTCCGAACTTGCCGGGGTATGGATTATTACGCCGGAAGAAGTAAGGAACGAGACTTATGAGATAAGGAAGAAAGAAGAGGATGAAAGACATCCTTTTTTCAGGCACTTTGACCGTTCTTCGGTTAGGAAAATAAAACGATGAGCGGTAAGCTAAAGCTTTTTCTCCTGATTGCGGTTATCGGGGTAGCGGTGGTTATTCTGGGAAAAGTATACCTAAACGCAACAAGCCCCTCGAGTGTTAAAGTAATGGTCTACAAGGTGGAGCTTATGACCGCTGCATTGGATACAAACCCGCAGGTCATTTTTTCGAATGCCGCAGGTCAGGAGATAGACCTCGCAAAAAATACAGATACGGTTGTCTGGCAGGCACAAATACCAGCCGGCACGTATAAGAGGATAAGAATGACCGTGGCGAATGGGGTTAAACAGAGCATTGCAAATGCGGGCGAAAATCCATGCGGAGGCGATGTGTTTACCGACCGTGTCTTCTCTTTAGTCGAGGGTACTGACCCGAATTCGCAGGTGGAGATAAACTTTGCTACTCATGACGACAGCGGCGGGACATGGTCGGGTTCTAAGATGACACATTTTCTGCTCGGACCCGTAACGATAAGAGAAAGCCGGATGACCCGGTTGAGATTCAATTTTGTAACCGCAAATACGCTTTTCTGTTCGGGCGGAGCAGTGGAGATACGTTCCCCATGGGCTGTCTGGGCAGAAATTCTATAACGTCGTAATTAACGCCACAATTACCAAGACGGCTGACACATTTCCTGTCATTGACCCGAAAATACCCCTCTTTAGCAAAGAGGGGTTAGGGGAGATTTAATAAATTAATTTATCTTAAAATCCCCCTTCATCCCCCTTTTCCAAAGGGGGAATATGATATTTTCATGCTCCCTTACGACCATTCGCATGCGGTCTTTATCTTTTCAAGGATGTTTTTTGCGTCCATAATGCTGAGCTTTTCGATGAGGCGATTGTCAAAGAGTGCGCCCATTGGCCCCGGTATCCCGAATTTTAGGTAGAAAAAAAACTCCGTGCTGTCGCCCCTATCTAAGAATTCATAACCCTCTGATATCGGAACCACGCTTTCAAAGGAGAGACGGAAGATTTTGTCTTTGACGTTTTCGGTCACACTGCCCTTGCCCTCGAAATTGAAGCCCATTATCTTGTACTTATAAGTGAACGTCGAGCCCCTGGCCGGCATATCGGGGCTCATGTCCTTTACTTCCACAAGGTTTGTAATGTAGCGGGACCAGTTGTCCGGGTTCGTAATAAACTCAAAGACCTTGCTTACCGGAGACTTAATTACTATCGATTCCTTTATTTCAGGCATAACAACCCCCTTTGATATTTTCTAAAAATTATACCACGCACTTTTAAAAAGTCAAGTGCACCCGAAAAAAAACTAATCCATTCCAATGGAATTCACCGGCACGACTCTTGCTTTTCTTATAGTAATAGAATGTGTCACAGAAAATAATATTATGCAAAAACAACCGGTTTAAAGTGCTAAGCCGGTTAGGACGATGAAGAACATGGGTGAAAAAACCCAGAGTGGCGTTTGCAGTGGGTGAAATGACCAAAAATTTCACAGGTTTCAGGAGCTTGACAGCACCCTGATCATATGGTAACATTGATTCCAAGAATTGTATTTAATAATATCTAAAAGAAAGGGGAGAAAAATATGGTACACCCAGTAGTTGCTTATTTCTGGATTGCGACAGTGTTTTACGGGTTGGCTGCCATTTTCCACATTCTGGCTTTTCTTCAGAAAAAGGAGAGACTTGCCGACTTAGGAATGAAACTTGTTTGGATTGGTGTTTTTGTTCACACACTCAATTTTTTCTGGCCTGCGATTAGACATAATTACACGGGCATATGATCATATGACAAGGTAGTCGGTGGGACTACCTGGATGGGCATGATGACCTTTGTTGGTGCTTCACTTGCTTACAGAGGGCTAAGACCTGTGGGAGTGCTTATTCTGCCCGTTAGTTTCGGTTTGATGGTGTTGGGAGGCATTCTCCCGTGTCATCCACTTGGACCTTCGCCGGTATTCAAAGGTTGGCAACTCTGGTTGCATGTTATAGGTGGAGGGTTCAGTTATGGATTCGCCTTTCTCGCGGCAACCATGGGATTATTTTATTTGCTCAAATCAAAGGGAAAGACCGGTTATCCCTATGACCAGCTTCCTGCCCTTGAAGTTTTAGACCGTCTGAATTATCGTTTTGCCCTAACTGCGTTTGCTTTAGCCACGATAATGGTTCATTTTGCCGTTCTTTGGGCTCATATGAAATTGCCCGGTGATTATATAGCCAAGGCTGGAAACTCGATATCGTTGCTTGTCTGGGGATACTGGATGGTTTTTGCTGTTTGGTTGGGCATGCGTTGGGGTCTTCGTTGGCGGGGAAGAAAACTTGCTTTGTATTCTCCTCTTGCCTTAATCCTTGCGATGCTGTGTATGTTTTATTTCGCGCCTTTTAAGGAAAAGGGCTACCATACGGGACCTTTTTTCCCCCCGTATAATCAGCCGGAGCACATGAAGCAATTCCTGAAGAAGAATATGGAATCCTCAATTAAACCCGATAAATCTATCAATCATAGTAAATCTATTTCGTCTGCTTATGATTTGGTAAAAGTGGCAAAGGTAGGGGAATAAAAAAAATTATTGGAAACAATTATTACCTTTTTCTCGATCGCTGTAGTTCTTTATGGCGTAAGTACTCTTTTTTATCTTATCAGTTTTATTCGTAAAAAAGAGTACTTTATTCGCCATGGCGTAATGTTTGCCGGGTTAGGTTTTTTTTCGCATACACTTTGTTTATCTTTCTATTGGGCACGGCCGTCTTATCTTTCCTTCTCTACTTTTCAGGTAATCAATGATGCTGCATGGTCCGGTATATTTATTTTTCTTCTTGTTTTAGTATTTGCCAAATCACTTAGACCGGCAGGAATATTGATTACCCCGTTTACCATGTTTACCATGATCTGGGCTGCTGTTTCCAAAAAAGAAATCGGGCCGACCCCTCCGGCATTTGAGACTCTGTGGTTCTGGATACATGTAGTTACTTCGGCACTTGCATATGGATTTGTTTTGATTGCCGGAGCAATAGGGCTGCTTTACATTTTTAAAACAAAACATGCCGGAGACGCTTTTTATGACGGACTGGCGGATATGAAGAAACTGGATGATCTGAATTATCTTTTTATCGGTCTTGGATTTACAATGCTGACCTTAATGATCATTTCCGGCTCTCTATGGACGCATAAGGTTCAGGGTAGTTATTGGGGTTGGGACCCGCTGGAGGTTCAGTCCTTAATCTCATGGCTTGTATATGCAATCTGGCTGCATCTGCGTTTAACCTTTGGTTGGCGCGGGATAAAACTTGCGTGGTATTCTTTATTTGCCTTACCCGTAATGGTAATTGCTATATGGGGCATACCTTTTGTTCCGGAATTATTCCACCGTGGTTTTCGGGTGACACACCAGTAAATGAATATGAAAAAATTATTGAGAACTGCTATCGGGCATGGGCACAATTTTGCCACGAGATGCTGGGTTATGACCGTAGCGGCAGTCTACTGGTTTAATCGGCTGTCCATGGAAAATATGGAACTTCAGCCGGTGCTTACCGGATTGAATAAAGAACTTTTTTATCTTGGACTGGTATGTATAGCAGTTATTCTTCTTGCCGGGACCGGGAGGACTTTTTATCCTACCGATGTGAAAAAGATATTTGATAAATCACGCGAGAAGGAAAGAATAAAGCAATTGCTGAAGATGTATCTCATCCTTTTTGGTTTTCTTTTCATAGTAATTCAGTGGAGATACTTTTTCCCTGGGGTAATAAAAGAATTATTTTATCTGGGGCTTATTTGTGCGATGCTTATGTTACCCTTTGAGGTCGAAAGGTCTCTAAGGTTTAGATATATAGGAAATACCTATGGCAAGGATCCGGAGAAACTCGAACGGATATGGAAAAAAATGATGTTTGTGTGGCATATCGTCCTTCTTTCCGGTCTTGCTGCCGGAACCTATTTTCAATATACTCTGGTTTTTAAGTAGACCCCAATGTTACCTAAACACCGGACAGGAACACTGAAAACGTCTTGTAATGACGACATGATTTTATTTATATTTCACGTGACCGAAATTTTAACGTCCTGTGTCTTTCTAAAAAAAGTTTGCAGTCCCTTTGAAAAGTCTGTAAGGTGTCGCTACAAGCCATTTTTCAGCGTTCCTGTCCGTTTTTTTGAAGACTCATTTGCAATTGTAAGGTAGATTTTTGATGAAAATTTGTCTTATTGACCCTCCCCTTCCTTATAGCAGTCCGCCACTCGCTCCGTTAATTTTAGAATATTTAGGCGGCCTGACCAAAAGAGCGATGCCGGATGCAGAGATTGAACTATTGGATCCTAAATTTCGTCCTTTCTCAGTAGATGAAATCAAGGCGGATTTAGTAGGTATCTGCGGGAGCCGGATTGTTACCCTTCCCTGGGTTTACCGTACTGCCGATACCTTAAGAAAGAGAGGTATGCGGGTTGTTTTAGGCGGATTTAATCCCACTGCCTTACCGGAGCAGGCAAAGGAACATGCCGATGCAGTAGTAATCGGTGAGGCGGAGTCTGTCTGGACTGAAGTTTTAGAGGATGCACAGAGAGGTAAATTGGAATCTTTTTACTACGGTAGACCTCTACCCTTGGATAATCTACCTTTACCTTTACGTCTTCCGGGTTACAAATTTCATGCTATTTTTACTATGCGTGGTTGCCCTTACCAGTGTAAGTTTTGTGCTATTACCGGACTTTACGGGAAAACCCCGCGCTATCGTCCGATAGAAGACGTAGTTAAAGAGGTTGATGCCTTACCGGGAAATTATTACTGGAACACGGATGGAAATGTTTGGGGCTGTAATCTTAAACGAACCATAGACCTTTTCACTGCACTTAAAGGATCCAAGAAAAAGTGGTTTGGCTTTGGTGATCTCAAGGCGGTGGCAACTCCTTCAGGAGATAAGCTGCTTAAAGCGGCAAGGGACAGCGGCCTTCTTTCCCTCTGGTTAGGATGCGAAGAGAAATTTTCAGGAGAGATGGAAAAGAGTAAGGAAGACGCTGTAAAAAAAATGAAGGATCACGGCATTGACCCGATCCTTGCCGTTATTCTGGGGAAAAGAACCGATAATCCGGATACCTTTGAGAGAATAGTACAACTCGCCGACCGTTTGGGAATTATGGTTCATCCTTTTCTCCTTGTCCCCTATCCTGGGACCGAACTTTATGAAGAATATAAACCGTTTTTACTTAAAAACGGACAATGGGAGTTTTATGACGGCGCGCACTCGCTCTTTAGTCATCCGCAGATGAGCGACGAACAAAGAGAAGAAAAATTTTTTAAGCTTGTATTAGAGATGTTTAGCCTAAAAAGGGTCTTCAAGCATTTATTCGAGATTCCCTTATCTGTTTTTCCGGCAGGACATTTTGCCTTTATAATGCGCGAATTACCGATTCGTAAAGGGATGAAGGCGGCCTATGAGAAATGGCTACAAAATTCCAAATCCCAAACCCGATTATGAGAATTAATAATGGTTTCAAAATTGAATTTACACTTGATCACAAAATCTCCCCTCGCCCCTTTTTTCCAAAGAGGGGAAAATTCCTCCCTTTGGCAAAGGGAGGTTAGGAGGGATTTTATAAACAATGGTGTGAAACTGGTATTATTTAGATGAAGCAGGAGAGACGGAAAAACATTTTAGTAGTTCTCAATAATTTTCTCCATGACATAGCAACCGGACTCTGGTTAACGTCTTTTTTCTTAGGTTTTGAGATCAACCGTCGCTGGGGGGGGCATGATCTTACTTTTAATCTTATAACCGGGATACAAAAATTTTTATTTACCATCTGGCTGATTGCTCTTTTGACAATCATTCTAACCGGAATAGTGAGAAAAAAGACCTACACCACCTATCTTTATGGTGTTGAGATAGAAACTGGAAGAAAAAAAGTCCTCATCGTCAAACATATCTTATTCGGATTTCTTAGTTTGGGAGGTGTGTATTTTTTTATCAAATGGGTATAAAATTTGTTTCATGGTTTAATAATTAATTGATTTTGTCGGAGCCGAAATAAATTTAAAGTCTCACAATAGTCTGCATATCCTTATAGAT
>JACQXD010000226.1 GCA_016208875.1 Nitrospirota bacterium | reverse complement strand
TCTTCGCATAAGATAATCGGAATCTACAAAATTTTTGGGACAACCCAGACTCACGATCGAAATCTTGTTTGGATTAATAATTATCTCCTATTATGACTTTTTTTTTACTGCATGGTAGATGATAAAATAACCGACAACCGAAGAGATCACTCCGACAATCAGCGTGCCCAAAATAAAGGGCATCAGCAGCGGCCTGAGTTCGTTAAAGAGAGAAGTGAATCCGATATTTGACCAATCTATATTCGGGACTACCTGTTTCATCCCGAGACATTTAGCTCCGACATAGATGCTGAGGCTATATATCGGCACAATGGTCCATGGATTCGTCACGAATACACCTGTAATAGTTACTATCTTGTTCAGTCTGAATAACCATGCGAACATAATACCGAGTACCGTATGAAGCCCAATCAGAGGAGACATTCCCATGAAGATACCTATGGCAAATGCCATAGCTAATCTGTGAGGGGAATCTTTTATGCTTAATATTTCTCTAAGTCTTTCTCTGAATCCCATAGTTCGACAAGCTCACTACTACTCGACAAGCTCACCGGATGGAGCCTCTCGCAGCGAAATGTTGATACCCCATTGCTTTTAATTCGGTTTCTTTGCCCTTCTTGTCTACGATAGTTCTATCTTTTTTGGTAATCTCGCCTATGCAGGTTATCTTAAGTTTTGAGTTTTGAGTTTTGAGTTTTGAGTCAGGCAAAGTGAATAACAATTCATAGTCTTCTCCACCGGCAGCAGCAAGTTTAAAAGAATCCAACCCTAAAACCGATGCTGCCTTTTTCATGCTACTCGAGACCGGTATATGTTCCATGTATATTCTGACGCCCACCCTGCTTTCATCGCACAACCTCGATAGATCAATAAATAATCCGTCACTTACATCTATCATCGCTGTTGAATATCTCGTAAAACTTACTGGATTTCTTGCCTCAGGCATGAGATGACGTCGAACTAATGGTTCAACCGTATTCCAAGTTAAACCGAGTTTTGAAAGTTTGGAGTTTAGGGTTTTGAACTCAGAGTTGCCCCCCCCACCCATCCCTCCCCCTCGAGGGGGGAGGGTTAGGGAGGGGGTGTTTTCAATAGATACTATTTTCCTTATCCTTTTCAACACCTCCAGCCCGCACGCAGAGTCTCCAAGATTACCTGTGACGTATATTTTATCTCCGGGTCTTGCGCCCGAACGTCTTATAGGTTTTTCCGAGTGTCCTATAAGAGATGCTGCAACAACCATATCCTTTTTTGAAGAAGATATATCTCCGCCGATAAGCGCTACGCCGTATAATTTCATTGAATCATGAATCCCGTTAAAGAATCTGTCCATAAAAATTTTCTCCACATTTTTATTCATTGCAATATCAAGCAAGAGGGATTGCGGTGTTCCGCCCATAGCATAAATATCACTGACATTGATTGAGACAAGCTTATACCCGAGTTGATAAGGCGATACATAACTCAGGTCAAAGTGTACCCTTTCGACCATCATATCGGTTGTGATAAGCAGATTCTTATTAGGGCACTTTATCGCCGCTGCATCATCACCTATGCCGATTATAATGTCTTTTGATTTTTTGCTGAATCTCTTACGAATTGTTTCTACTAAAGTGAGTTCGCCAATCTCGGATAATCTCAGATTAGTCATCAGTCGTTAGTGAATAGTATTTAGTTAAAAACTGTTCACTATTCACTGTTCACTTTTTACTCTTTTTTTATTAGTCTTAAGGGCAGCTTTAAGCACATCGTCCATTGTATCTGCCAAAATGAATTCCATATCCTTCTTTACATACTTTGGAATATCTTCGAGGTCTTTCTTGTTCCTCTTAGGAATGATAACCTGTTTGATGCCCATTCTCTTTGCAGCGAGGGCTTTTTCCTTTAATCCTCCTATTGGCAGAACCCTTCCCCTTAATGTAACCTCTCCTGTCATGGCTACATCTTTTCTTACAGGTCTGTCTGTGAGCGCCGATGCAATTGCAGTTGCCATCGTTATGCCTGCCGACGGTCCATCCTTAGGAATAGCCCCGGCGGGTACATGTATATGCAGATCGGTTTTAGAGAATACCTCATCCTTTATACCGAGCGACGACGCCTTTGATCTGACGTAGCTTAAGGCTGCCTGTGCAGACTCCTTCATAACGTCTCCGAGCTGACCTGTGAGCGTTAAACTCCCCTTGCCTTTCATCGTCGTTGCCTCGACATAGATTATATCGCCGCCTG